>DATKQG010000120.1 GCA_035532835.1 Candidatus Dormiibacterota bacterium | reverse complement strand
CGAGCAGAGCATGCCTTCCGAATCGATGCCGCGCATCTTGCGCGGCTCGATCTTCATGTGCGGCAACTGCGCGCCGATCGTGGCGACCGGAATCACTTGCCCGGCCGCGACGTTCGTCGCGGCGGTGGCGATCGTCAGCGGCTGCTGCGCGCCGGCGTCGATCGTGCAGACCTGCAGGCGGTCGGCGTTAGGATGCTTCGCGATCGCAGTAATGGTGCCGACGACGACGCCGGAGATCGTCGGCCGCGCGAAGATCTCGTCAACGGGGAAGCCAAGCATCGCCAAACGATCCGCAATCGCTTGGGCATCCGAGGGCAGGTCGACATACTCACGTAGCCAGGTGATTGGAACGCGCATACTATCCTTATGAGAGTTGTTCGAGGAAATCGGGATCGCTATCGATGAAGCGACGGATATCGTCGATCTCGAAGCGCGTTAGGGCAAAACGTTCCACGCCGAAGCCGAAGGCCCAACCCGAGACTTCGTCCGGATCGTAGCCGACTTCGCGCAAGACATTCGGGTGGACCATTCCGGCGCCGCCGAGTTCGATCCAGCCGGACCCGCCGCACATGTTGCAAGCATCGGAGCGCCCCTTGCACTTCGGGCACGTCGTGTCGACCTCGGCGCTGGGTTCGGTGAACGGAAAGAAAGAGGGACGAAACCGAACGCGCTGATCCGGGCCGAGCAATTCACGGCATAGGCCGGTGAGCATTCCCTTGAGGTGGCCGAAGTGGATGCCTTCGGCGACGAGCAATCCTTCGATTTGGTTGAACTGAAAGAGATGGCGCGCGTCGACCGCGTCGCGACGGTAGCACTTCCCGGGGGCGACGATGGCGACGGGCGGCTTGTGCGCCTGCATCGTGCGAATTTGCATGGGCGAGGTGTGCGGCCGCAGCAGCAACGTGTCGGTGATGAAGAACGAATCGAAGCCTTCGCGCGCGGGATGCGTGCTCGGGATGTTCAGCGCGTCGAACGTGTAGTAATCGGGTTCGATCTCGGGCCCGGTAACGATCGCGAAGCCGTGGCGGCGAAAGTACGCGCCGGCTTGGCGGATGACGTTGCGCACCGGGTGCAGCGAGCCGACCGCTGGAGCGATTGCGGGAAAGGTAACGTCGATCTGCGTCGCCAGATCGGCTTCGAAAACGCGGTTCTCGATGCGGCTCTGCGCGATCGCAAGTGCGCTCTCCATCGCCTCGACCACGTCGTTGATTTCTTTGCCCGCGTTGGGCCGCTCGCTCGGCGGCAACTGCCCGATGCCGCGGCGCAGCCCGGTGACCTCGCCGCTACGGCCGAGAAAGGCGACGCGCACGCCGTCCAGGGCCGCCTCGTCGGGAGCCGCGTTGACGTCGGTGCTAAAGCGGGTTTGAAGGTCGGCGAGTTTGGATGCGAGTTCACTCATGCGCGCTGATCATCGGCTCCAGAGAAAAGGCAAAGCGCCCGGTCTGTAATCATTATACCGGGCGCTTCGTGAAACTGGCTACGGACTTCTTCGTGATTAGGATGGTGAGGCGGGATACATCCGCCGGTATGCGAGGTAGGCACTAACTGAGCCCGTTTGGGCGAAGAGTTTCCAGAAGAGTTCGGAGGGTGCCATAACAGCGCTTCTATCTCCTATCTAGCCAGGTGTCCGGCGTCGAGCCGCTCGGAATGCCGTAACTATAACATGCGACTTTGGCCGATGGTAGTCTTGACTTTTCGGCCCGATAGGGCTGCCTTGACAGCCGAAGCAAAGAGGGTTTTTCGCCGAACCAGGCAGGCCGTCACTCGGTAGCGAGGCTTGCCGCATAGAGGGCGATCGAGCCCGCTACGGCGGCGTTGAGGCTCTCGCCGGACCCGCGCATCTGAATGGCCAGCCGACGGTCGCAGACGTCTCCCCAGGCCCCCAAGCCGCGGCGTTCGTGGCCGACCACCAAGCCGGCCCGCTCGGGGAAGCGCTGGTGCTGCAACGGCTCGCCGCTCGCATCCAGGCCCCACAGGAGTGCGCCGCGGGCGCGTGCGGCGGCGGAAACCTCGGGGGCCTCCGCTACGCAGAGCCGCAGCCGAAACGTGGCCCCCATCGAGCCCCGTACCACCTTGGGATGGTGAGGATCGACCCCGAACCGTCCGAAGACGGCCGTGGTCGCGCCGAACGCCTCGGCCGAGCGCAGGAGCGTCCCGGCATTTCCGGGGTCGTTCAAATCGGCCAGGATCAGGACGAGGCCCGGCGCCTCGAAGAGGTCTTGCGCCCGGGCCAGCACGATCGGTGCGACCGCCACGATGCCGGTAGGCGTCTGCAGGTCGGAGATTTTCGCTGCGGTTCGGTCGTCGACCAAGTAAATCTGCGTGCCGTCGCGCTCGAGCGCGACGATCGCGGGTGAGGCTTCGTAACTGGCTTCGGTCGCGTAAATGGACTCGATGGCGACGCCGCTGCGCAGCGCTTCGTCCAGCAACGTCGCGCCCTCGAATGCAAACCGCTGCTGCTCGCGCCGGCCGCGCACGGTCAGGAGATCGCGCACTTCGCCGATGCGGTCTGCGTGCGCGCCCAGCCGAGACGGCATTACCGGCCGCTGCGTCCGCGTGCGCTCCACTTGCGCGCGTACATCATCGCAAGCCCGGCGAGGATCGCCGAAAGTACGATCGCGACCTTGTCGTTGAAATGATGCGGCACGACGAAAATATTGAAGGCATACACGCAGACCACGAAGATCGCGAAGAAGAAGGCGAGCCAGGCAATTTCGGTGAGAATCGATGAACGTTGCACGACAAAGCGTATAGTACGAGGCGCGGGACGGGGGTTCCGTCAAAGACCGCCCCATGCACGAACAGCTTCCGCGCCGCCTAGCCTCCGAACAGCTCTTCGAAGGGCGCGTCATATCCGTCCGCGCGGATCGGCTACTCTACCCGGACGGCACCGAACACACCGTCGAGGTAGTGGAGCATCGCGGGGCATACGGGATCATCGCTACGACCGAACACGATGAAATCGTGCTGGTGCGGCAGTACCGCCGGCCGGCCGGGCGCGCGCTCTGGGAGATCCCGGCCGGAACCGCCGAGCCAAACGAGGACCCGCTCGCGGGGGCGGCCCGCGAGCTGCGCGAGGAGACGGGATACAGCGCGGGCAGCATGCGGGCGCTTGGGGCGCTCTTCACCACGCCCGGGTTTTGCGACGAGCTGATGCATTTTGTTCATGCCGAGCGGCTGCAGCAGGGCGCTCAGTCGCTGGACGAAGACGAACGGATCGAGGTCGGGCGTTTTACGCTCGAGCAGGCGCAGCGCATGGTGCACGAAGGAGCCATCGCGGATGCCAAAACGGTGCTGGCGCTCCTTTGGCTGCAGGGTGACCGTGATCAACTTGCGCCGTCAACGGTCGATATATAGGTTACGGGTGAGCCCAAAATCCGCGATGCAAGCTATGCATCGCGGGGATATTGGCTACGACGGAGGACGCCGTGGAACTACCTCGCGATATCGATGCCGTGCTCAAGCGATTGCTGGATACACCGGACCCGGAAGCGCGTGCGCAAGGATCGCAACTTACCGCTGAAGACGAGTCGTATCTCGCTTCGCTCGTGTGTGCCGTTCGCGCGGGACGACGCGCCGTGCTCATCGTCGAAGATGCGGACGAGCGGCTCCGCTATATGTTCAGCAATGCAACGCGCGCCGACGCCGTAACGATGCTCGGAAAAGTCGTTGAGGCCACCGGACGCCGCCTCGTAGACGGTGACGATTAGCGACGGTGACTAGGGAACTAGTTGCAACCCGTCCACTTTCCCGTCCTTGGCGACGGTAAAGCGGAAGTGGAACGTATCCTTCGGATATCGCACCAAAAATTCGTACATCGTATCGCCGTTACCGCGATCGATACTCGACACGGGTATCAATGCGAGGATTTTCCCATATTGCGCGAAGTTCGAGCGCACGACCAAATCGTCGGTGAGATAGCTACTGAATGACGCGGTGAGTTGCGTGCGATCGATGCGATTGTTCGCCAGCCGTTCCAGCCATTCGCGAGCCCGCGTTACGATGGCGTTATCGAGGTGCGCGACCGACGGCGGCGCGACGATGTCCAAGATCCGCGACGCAAGCGCTTCCGGCTGGACCATGTTGCCGCTGGCGCGCATATCTACGTTGGTGAGGACAATGACCGCGATGTGATCGTCGGGTAGTACGGCGTTCATGGCGTGGTAGCCGGGGATCTGCCCGTTATCCCACATAAACCGCTTGCCGTCGCGCTCGTCGATGACGTAGCCCATGCCATATCGTATGTCGCCCTTCGCGCCGCTTGGCGTATACATATCGCGCACGGCGTCGTCGCGCAGCAAGACCGGCATCTCGATGTCCCATTTCGCCAAATCGTACACGGTCGTGACGATTCCCGCCGCGCCGAAGAGCCAGCTTGCGTCGTAGGGGTGCGCGGGTAGCACGCTTTTTGGCGAGCCCGTGTATCCGACCGCCGCGCGCGGCGAAATGCCGGTGTCTCCCGCATAGAACGTCGAATTCATCACCAGCGGCAAGAAGATGTGTTGCTGTAGGTAATCGGAGAGCGGCACGCCGCTCGCCCGTTCTACCACCAGGCCCGCGATCATATAATTCAAGCTGTTATCTTCATACGCGGTGCCGGGTACCGAGATGAGTTGCTGCTTGTTCATCGCCGCGATGATGTCGTTGAGTTTAACGACGCGGCTGCGATCCTGATTGAGACCGGCGAGCTTGGCAATGTGAGGAAAACCCGAAGTTTGCTGTAGAAGCTGGGCGATCGTTACGTCTTTAGCAAGCGTCAGCTCCGGAATGTATTTTGTCACCTTGTCGTCGAGCTTGAGCTTGCCGTCCTGTTGCAGCAGCAGCACCGCAGCAGCCGTGAATTGCGCGCTCGCCGCACCGATGTACGTTTGCGTCGAGGGCGTGAAAGCGATATGTTTGGCGAGGTTGGCATACCCAAAGCCCTGGGCGTACACAACGCGGCCGTCCTCGACGATGCCGATGCCGATGCCGACCGCGTTATGCGCGCGCACGTCGCGTTCCGCAAGTTGTACGACGGCGCGAGCCATGGCCGGCGTGAATGTATGCGGTGGGTTGATCGGCGCCACCGGGGTCGTTGCCGCCACGAGGGCAGCCAAGGCAAGGGCCGGATGCATCATGCTCATGCTGTTGGCTCAAAAGGCCAGTTTTGCCTCGGCCACGACCCGATCTCCGTCCGCGAGCGCCAGGTGCTCCATCCGGTGGCTTTCGGGGAGGTAGATCATAGCAAGGTCGCCGCGCGATTGCACTTGGCCCAGCATGGTTCGCTGCCCATCGTGCATCCATACCAGCCGCAGTGGCCGGGTCGCGCCTCGCACGATCACGCCGTACCAGGAGCCGTCGTTCCCGTAGACGACCTTGGCGTCGGCGCCCCCGGTGAAGGCGACCATCCGGTGCGGGCTCGAGGCCATGCGGGCGAACAGGCCGGCATCGGCCAGCATCGCGCGATGCATCGTTTGCTCCCGGTGCAAGAGATAGGCCGTCGGAAGCAAGGCGATGGCCAGGAGCGCCGCAATTGCGCCGAGCTGCCGCAGGCTCCAACCGTGCTTCTTGGGCGGCGTCCAGAGGCTTCCGACGCGGGCATCCAGCGACGCCGGAGCCGCATATTGCGGCTGCGCCGATGCGGCGGCGGCAACGTCGTCGTACGCTTGCGCTAGCGCTTGCGAGCACGCTTCACATGCGGCCACGTGCGCGTCGATTGCGTTGGTCTCCGGCGGTTCGAGGAGGCCGAGCGCGTAGAGCGCGGCGGATTCGCTAATGTGCTCGTTCATGATGGCGGTTGCAGCGCGGCACCAAGCTTGCGCAGTCCCATGGCGATGCGGCTTTTGACCGTGCCGAGCGGTTGGTCGAGCGTACGGGCGATCTCGGTGTGCGAGAGTTGTTCGAAGTACGCGAGTTCAAGCGGCCGCCGTTGCTCCGGCGGCAGTTTCGTCATCGCGTTGCGCAGGCGATCGTGCTCGATCACGTCGACCACGCGCAATTCGTCGTGCTCCTCCGGCTCGGCTGCAACGCGCTCCACCAGACGCAGGCGCCGTTGTTTCGAACGTACGCGAGAGACGGCTTCGTTGCGCACGCAGACCACGAGAAAGCTGCGGATGGCGCCGCGCGAACGCGTATAGGCTCCCGGCGAGCGCCAGATCCGCGCGAGCGCGTCGTGCACGACATCCTCCGCATCCTCGCCATTTCCAACGACGTGATAGGCGGTCGAATAGAGCAGTGAAGCATACCGCGCGTACGCTTCGTCAAAAGCCCAGCGCTCGTGCGCCGCAAAGGCGTCCGCGAGCGCCGAGTCTTCGGCATGAGCCTGCATGGCCGGGATGCTTCGACGGCGCAACCCGATCCCGCCTGGGAACCGCGAGAGACGGACGGCAGCGAGCACGCCTCTGGAACGCCCGCCGATACCCGCTCGGATGAGGCGGTCTTAGTTTCGGAGCTTTTTAGCCGTACTGCTGAGCTTTTCGAGATATGCGGCCTGGTGGGCGGCAAAGGATCGGAGGGTAGGGTCGTCGCCGTGCTGGGCTTCGCTCTGGTACGTGCCGAGCGCGATGTTCGCATCGATGTGGATCGCGTTCGTGAACGCGCGATCGAACGCCGCGCCATGCGCGCCGGCGATGTTTCCGTACTGCGCCGTGGCCCGCAGGACGGGCTCATTGGTGAGCGTGATATCGTGACGGGACGCATACGAGCGGACATAGAGATTGGTGTGGTCCGATGCGCTGACCATGCGCACCGCCAGCGCGCGTACCGCTGCGTTCCGAGCGCGCCCGCGAGCGAGCGCCGCCAAAGCGTACGATCCCAGCGCGTCCGACTGTGCCCGACGGACGAACGACGCATCGCGAGACGTCGCCGCTCGTACCGGTACGGTCATCGCGACGGCCGAAAACATCACCAGAAATAGAGCGATTGAAAAACGTTTCATACCAATGGTATACCCGATCGCCGCGTGCGACACACGAAGGAATTCCGCGCATAAAAAACGACGCGATCGTTACGAACGCGTCGTTTTTATCAGGCGGTGACGCCGGTTATTTTCCGACGGCTTGTTTTGCCATATTGAGGAGCGAGCCGAACGCCTTGGAATCGGAGATCGCGAGCTCGGCGAGGGCCTTGCGGTTCAGCGTTACGCCCGACTTTTTAAGGCCGTTCATGAACACCGAGTACGTGATGCCTTCGCGACGGACGGCCGCATTGATGCGGCTGATCCAGAGCGAGCGGAAATCGCGCTTGCGGACGCGGCGATCGCGGAATGCGTACGCCAGCGACTTGAGGAGCGCTTCGTTCGCGACGCGGTAATTGCGGCGGCGAGCGGCGCGGAAGCCCTTGACGAGCTTCATCACCTTGCGACGATGCTTCAGACCGTGTACGCCACGTTTGATGCGTGCCATATCTGCGTGCCCCCTTTATACCAAGTACGGGATCGTCGGCGCTAAGCGCTTCAGATCGCCCTTGAAGGTCGGTTGGTCCTTGCGGAAGTTCCGCTTGCGCTTGCGCGACTTCTTGCTCAGGATGTGGCCGCAACCGCTGAACTGATGGCGATGCATCACTTTGCCGGTCCCGGTTATCTTGACGCGTTTCGCGGTTCCGCGATGAGTACGAATTTTAGGCACTGGTTTGCTCCTCGATTTTCTCGTGATCTGCGTGGTCGTCTTGGTCTATATCGTCAACATCGTCGACATCTTCATCGTGGTCGTCATCGAGGTCATCGTGAACCTCGTGATCGTCGTGGTCCTTATGATCTCGCGTCGACGAGAACTTCGGCGGACCGGTTGGCGTCGCACGCGGCGCCAAAATCATGAACATGTTGCGGCCTTCGAGCCGCGGCTCGCGCTCGACGATCGCGAGGGGATTCATATCCTCGGCCATGCGATCGAGGAGGCGCCGCCCGAACGACGTGTAGGTGATCTCGCGTCCGCGGAACATGATCGTCACCTTGACCTTGCTGCCATCCAGCAACAGGCGCTCGGCCATACGAGCTTTAGTCTCGTAGTCGTGCGTCTCGATCTTGGGACGAAGCTTGACTTCCTTTAACTCGAAGTGACGCTGCTTTTTGCGAGTGTCTTTGTCTTTCTTCGATTGCTCGTATTTCAAGCGGCCGAAATCGCCGATCTTGCATACGGGCGGTTGTGCGGTAGGCGAGATTTCGATCAAATCCAGGCCCGCAGCCCGAGCGCGCGCAAGCGCCTCATCGGTGGGCAAGATGCCCAGCTGCTCTCCGTTTTCGTCGATCACGCGGATCGTGCGAATGCGGATTTGATCGTTTACCCGAAGTGGTCGAGCTATGGCGTTACCCCCCAAAAAAAATAAAAAATGGCATCGCCGAAGCGACACCACTGCGGGGGACCGGCCGATGGTTCCCAGAGTGACGACCGGATCGCCCGAAGGCATCCGGTGAGCACCCTTTTGAGGCGCTACTTCGGCCTGCGAAGAGTACCACGCCCGGATTCCCCCTGTCAAACGCCCAATCGGGCGCCCGATGCAGGGTAAGCCATGGGCCGCCCGGCAGGCAACCGAGCGCCACCCGGAGGGCCGGAAGAGAGGCGTGCCGTTACGCGGTGCTTTTGAATCTTCGTAGCAAGAGCACTTTGAGTTGATCGTTCACGAGGAAAGCCACGATGGCCGCATATCCGAATATCGCCAGCAGCGCCACCGGACTCATGGGTGCGAGTTCCAAGAAGCCAAAGAGCGAAATCGTTACGACGGCTACGATTTGGATCGTCATCGCACCGATCACGAAATTACTCGGCCTCGACTTCCAGAAGTGCCCCCGCTCCCGCACGACCAACAGATTAAAGACTCCGATGATGACGAGGTACGCGAATCCGAAGGTATAGAGTTTGTTGACACTCTCGCCCAGCCCTAAATAAGACAGGCCCGCCACCGTCAGTGCAACGCCTGCAAAGGCGCTGAAGAGTCCCAGCGAGAGCCCGACCGTGAACAGCCAAGAGATATCGAAGGAGTTTGGTTTCATCGAATACCGAACGTTGTCCATGGTCATCGACATCATCGTGAAATCGGTGAGGAATACGAGCGACACCATCCCCACGATCGAAATCACGAAGTGGTGCGTGAGAAAGAGCGCAACGACCACGTAGCCGGCCATGTTGGTCTTCATGGTGATCATGTTCAGGACCCAACCGAACAACCGCTGATAGATGGTCCTTCCCGTTTTGACCATCGCGACGATGCCGGCAAGCCCGTCCATCACGAGTACGGCGCTTGCGGAGTCCTTTGCGACATCGGTTGCGGTGCTGACCGCGATTCCCACCTCCGCCTGCTTGAGCGCCGGTGCGTCATTGAACCCATCGCCGGTCATGCCTATGACGTGCCCGCCATCCTGCAAATCCTTGACGATGGCGTATTTGTCCTCGGGATAAATCTCCGCGATGCCGCTGCTTTCTGCGATCGCGCGATCCGCAAGCGCACCGTCATGCTCCGACGTGCGAAGGTCGGCCATTCGAAGAATACGATCGCCTAGACCCGTCTGCGCAGCAACGTACCTCGCGATCGGAAGCGAGTCGCCCGTCAACATCTTCACGGAAATACCGAAATCGTGCAACTGCGCGATGGTTTGGCGGGAATCGGCTCTCACCTTATCGGCCACGCCGGCCAGGCCGACGAGCCGGCGGCTTCCGTCCGGCGCGTCTTTGGCTACCGCGATCGCTCTCAGGCCTTCGGCGGCCATGGCCTCCGCCTGCGCATTTAAACGCGTTTTTTCGCTCTCGGAGACGATGCTCGAAGCGAGAATGGCGGCAAGCGAACCTTTTTGCCACGACGAAACGGTCGCCCGAATGTCGGATCGTAGCGGACGTCACTCTGGTCGTTGGGTCGAAAGGCACGAACTCGAGCTGTGCGTAGCCGTCCAAGGAGATGTGCGCCTCCCGCGCCGTCGCCAAAAACGCCAAGTCGATCGGATCCTGATTTGCTTCATTCGAGGCAAGGGCGCCGTAGAGAAGAACATCGTCGTTGACGAAACCGTCGGCCGGCAGTTGCTTTTCCACAAAAAGTTTGTTCATGGTGAGCGTTCCGGTTTTGTCCACGCACAGCACGTCCATCGCGGCTGCGTCTTCGGTTGCGCTCAATCTCGTTACGAGAACGCCGCGCTGCGCCAGCATCGACGAACCCATAGCCGCGTTCAGTGTGAACATCGTGGGCATCGCAACCGGTACGGACGCGACCAGGAGCACGGCGGCGAGCGGCACCAAAACGTCGAGCGGAAAGCCTGTGAACAGCGCGTATGTAAAGGCAACGAGCAACGCTATGAGGACCATCATCGCAAGCCGGCGTGCGACGTTGAGCGTTAACTCCTGCATGTGCAGCTTCGGGTTTGCAAGCTTGACGAGTTCGACCATCCTGCCGAACTTGGTGCTCGTTCCCGTTGCGTCGACCGAACAGAAAGCCTCGCCGCGCTTGACTGCCGAGCCCGAGTAGACTGCCATGCCGCTCGTTTTTTCGATCACGTCGGATTCGCCGGTAAGGGCGGATTGATCGACAGCGAGATCTCCCTTGATGATCTTCGCGTCGGCAGGAAGCAGATCGCCGGCTCTGACCCGGATGACGTCTCCCGGCACCAATTCGCGCGCCGGGACGACGGACCAGGCGTCGTCTCGCTTGACCCGGCTTTGAATTTTCAGCTTCTGCTTGAGAGCGGCCATTGCGTTGCCCGCTCTGGTTTCTTGAAGTACCGAAATTCCGGCGTTGAAGATCAAAAGGACGACGATGATAACCGTGTCTGGATACTTGCCGAGAAACCATGTGGTGATTGCCGTGAATTCCAGCATCCAAGGCACGACGCCCCAAAAAGGCTTTCCGATTGTAGCGAACGGATTCGTTCGCTTTTCGGGAATCTCGTTGGAGCCGTATTTTGCCCGGCTTTCGTCAACCTCGCGCGTCGAGAGTCCGAATGCTGGGTCCTTATTTTGGACTTCCAGCGTGGCCATGGCTTAATGCTCCACGATGACGTGAAGTGTCGTCGCGGTACCGCCGTCGAGCTTGGCTTCAATCTCCGCCGTGCCGGCCGTCGAACCGGCATGAATCTCGAACCCGACGATCCCCAGACGTGCGAAGCCGGGCCCAAAAGACTGGGGAACGAGCGTCACCGGCACTCCCCGGGGCTCGATCGTTCCGATCGGCTTCCCATCGGCGACGACGTTCAGGCCGCCGTCGCTGCGCCGTGCAAGGATGAGGGTCGCGCGCGGTGCGTCGCTTCTCGTAATCAAGAGATCGACCGGGAGCGGGGCCGTTTGCCCCGGCTGGACGTGTTGCCAATCTTCATCGCGTCCGTTATGCAGTTGATTGTATTGTGCGATATTCGGGACGCGCTCGGGACTGATGTGCGCAACCGCTTCCAGCGTTCCGGAACTGGAGCCGGCGTTGACCAACTCAATTTTAATCGGATACTCTCCGGCCGCGGGATTACGCTCGTCGGTGCGGAGATGGATGGATTTCAATCCAGGCTTGTCCGTTCCGTGGATCGCGATCGGCCCTTTGAGGGTGATGACCATCGTCCGCGGATCCGCCGGGTCTTTCGCAAACGAAAAAGGCACGTCGATCGCGTTTTGCGGCCATCCATAGAGTAGTACAACGCCCTGCATGGCCCCGGGCTCGGGTATAAACGCAGACGGGAACGTAATGCGAATCGAGGCCCCGGCCGGTAATGCGTATCCGGGCACCGCCGGATTGGCATCGCCGAAAACGACCCACGCTTCAAATGGCAGTCCCGCCGTGAGCCCTCCATCGGTCATCGGTTGATACGCGATCGTTGCCGTCGCATCGGCCGCCGAAGAGGCGCCGCCGCCGATGACGATCATCCCCAAAGCGAGCAAGCTTGCTATCGCCGTTCGATAGCCCTTCGTGGACATCCACCTCTTCACAATACCCCTCCAAGCGAACAACGATGAGGTGTAATCGTAACTTCCGAGGGAGAAGCTGCGGTGAAGATAACGTGAACGAATGCCGCACAACGCAACCAGTATGGCGGGGGTAACTAGCAGGTTGCATCAGCGATGCAACCTGCTACGGCTGGGAGGTTAAGGCAGCTTTTGCGCCGGTTCGCCGGGTGCACCGTTCCCACGCATGGCCGGAGATCCGCCGTGCATCGAGCACATCGGGCCGCCGCCTTGCATCATCTGGCGCATCATTTGTGCCGGCATCGAACCGCCACGACCCATCATGCCCATGCCGCCGCCCATCATTGGGGCGCCGGGTCCCGTCCCGCTGCCGCCTTGCATCATCTGGCGCATCATTTGTGCCGGCATCGAACCGCCGCGACCCATCATGCCCATGCCGCCGCTCATCATGCCATTGCCGCCGCTCATCATGCCCATGCCGGCTCCCATCGGGCCGCCGTTGGCCATCACCTGGCGCATCAAGGCAGGCATGCCGCCCTGCACGAGATCGCTCACTTCGGAAGCATGCCCTTGGAGTGCGGCCACCGTAGCCGGATCGGTCGAGGTTTGCGTGACGATCACGCCCTTCGGCGTCTGTTCGATCGCGGTGTGAATCTTGGTGCTATTCGCAAAAATCGTCGGCAGCGTATGGCTGGCTACGTTAAAAACCTTGCCGTTCTTCAGACGTTGGTTCATGCTCGCGACGTGGTCCTTGATGTCTTTCGCGACTTGCGGGTCGTCCGATTCCGTAACGGTCCGAATGCCGTTCGGCAATTTGGTTACGGTGCGCTTGATCTTGTTGTGATCGAAGAGGAGTTGGTGGACGACGCTCATGTCGCCCGCGAAGGCGCTCCCGCGTTGCATCGGGCCACTCGACGGGGCGTTGTTGGTTGCTGCGCCTGAAGCGATCGGCACGACCATCGCCGTGGCGGCGACGGCGGTGGCCAAGACGGCAGACGCGATCAGGGTTTTCAACATGGGATAGACCTCCGGAAATTGGTGGTTAGTGGGGCATCATCATAGCGTGCGCGCCGTGATCCATGACCTGCGCGGCGAACCACGTGTGAAGAGCAGCGATGAGTTGCGGATCGGATGTCTTGTAGCGGATGCTCGCCCCGTTCGTCGTCTGCAGATACGTGATGTCAATCCGACTCGCGCCCGCGCTCAACTGAGCGAGCCCCGGCATGTTCGTCCCGTGAATCTTGGCAGGGTCGGAGAAATCGCCATGCGCGAATGCCACCGCTTCTTTGCGTAGATGCGAACGCACGAGCGCAATCTGTTGCGGATTACCGTCGTGCACCATAACGGTCTGCACGCCGCCATCTCGCGTCGGCTCGAAGATATGCATAGCCTGGTTGAGATCGAACGGCATCACCTCTTTGCTGCCTCGTTCGACCATCGCCGCATGCGAAGACGGCGTCATTGTCGTGTCTGCGAGAGCCGGCATCGCCGCAACGAAATAGGAAAGAACGCCGCACCCAAGGGCGGCGAGAATAGTGTTACGTTTCATGAATCGCCTGTAAAAGTGTGCCGAGAGATGCGAGGACGGCGTCTCGCTCGGCTGTTGGGATGGCCGCAAAAATCCGCTGGAATGTGGCTTGGCGGGATTTCGCAAGACTTGTAGCTGCATCTCTGCCGCCGTCTGTCAGATGAACTTGGACGATTCGGGTGTCTTTCGGACTGCGCTTTCGCACGGCCCAGCCGCGCTTCTCAAGCGCCGTGACGATCCGGCTCACGGAGCTTTTTTCGAGTCGCAACCGTGCCGCAAGGCCATTTTGTGAAAGCCCCGGTTCGCGGGTGAGCTCCTGAAGTGCGTGCGCCTCTGCAACCGAGACCGGTTGACCGCATGGAGTCCGGTCGAGTTGATGCAAGCCGAATGCTCGAATCAGCGCTATCGTCGTCTCTTGGAACTCGGAGGCCGGGCTTTGTCGCGCGACCGCCGGTGGCGATATAGTTTTCCTCATCAACAGTTGTAGTATACAACAATTAATGAGAACCCAACAAGGGCGCCGCGAATTCGATCCATCGCAGTTGGTTTGCTAAACGGTCTTAACGAGCTCTTTCCAGGATTTTTCGGTCAAAGCTATGCCGTAGTAATCGGCCGCCTTCTTGATGTTTTCGAACGCTAGCTCCCGGTCGGCGTCGGATACGCCCTCGACCTGATCGAAGCGCGCCACCGCATTGCGGACGTGGCGGGCATCGGTCAACGGCTCCTTGCGCTCTCCTGGGAAGGCGAAAACACTATCGGGAAGGTCGCTCTGTTCCGTCAACCGGCCGTGCTTTTCGTGTGGCTGCCATGTCGCTTGCATATGTTCCTCACAGTTGATGAAGCCTCGGTAAGCCCTACGATTGTAAAACCTTCTTGCGAACGCGCAAGGAAGAAAGCGCTGGATTAATTCGCAAAAGGCAGCGGACTGGCAGCATGCATTCGTTATCGAGAACCCGTGAGATTCTTCACTGTGTCTTCTTAGTTTATTGGGACCATCGATGCATCAAAGTTAGGAGCATAGGTACTCAAAATGAACACTGTATTTAGAATGCGAGGGATGTTGGTGATCGTCTTAACCGCGCTGCTAGCGACAGGATTTGTCGCATTTTCAGCGGGCGCGGCATCGACGAACTCGGTTGCAACTCAGAAAAACCTCATGGACGCGATGCACGGCGAGGCGTTCGCCTATATCAAATACCTTGCGTACGCGGACGCGGCTCGGAAAAACGGAGATCCCGAACTCGCGGGAATTTTTGAGCGGGCCGCCACGATAGAACGATATTCCCACTTTGTAGGATCGGCTGGCTTTGCGCACCTCGTCGGCAGCGACGTAGCAAACCTCAATGACGCGATCGCCGGCGAAAACTACGAAAATACGATCATGTATCCTGCGATGGCAAAGCAGGCTCGCAGCGAGGGGAACACCGCCGTAGCAAATTGGCTTACGTCGGTCGCCAAGGACGAAGGTACCCACCGAGACGCGTTTAAAGCGGCCCTGCTAAAGCGCAAGAAATAATCAATAGCTTCGGCTCGTGAGGCGAGCGAAAGTTGCATCGCTCGCCTTTACTGCGGCGCCTTTCCCAAAGGATTGTGGTGTTTTATGAATGCAGCGCACCTCCACCTCATTTCAAATCACGCTCCGCTATTCGGCCTGATTGCCGGTCTTCTGCTGCTCGCATGGGGTATGCTGCGAAACTCGCACGAAATACGAATCGTATCGTACGTGCTTTTCATTCTCTCGGCTCTTGCAGCTGGCCTAGCTTACCTTAGTGGCGACGCCGCCGAGTCGTTGGTTGAGAACATGGCCGGAATTAGCGAAGCGGCGATCGAGCGTCATCAGGATATTGCGACTGTGGCCCTCGCGCTAATCGGTCTCACCGCAGTGGTAAGTATCGTCGCTATGTTTGCCGAGCGCGGCGGAGCCGCATTTCGTCGAGGACTCCTCATCAGTCTCTTTGTAGTGGGTGCGATCTCGGTGGGCGTGGTCAGCTACACCGCCTCCCTTGGCGGCCAGATTCACCACACGGAAATCACGACGCCGAAATAGCGCTAAACCGCTCTTCCGATAAGAGCGCCGATTGCCGCGGTTATGCCCATCGCGAACGCGCCCCAGAACGTCACCCGAGCCGTGGCTCTCCAGATATTTGCTCCTCCGGTCTTTGCGCCGACGGCGCCAAGCAGCGCCAAGAAGCATAGAGACGCTACGGTAACCGCCGATATGAGCCAAGCGGATGGAGCGATAGCGGCGGCGATGAGCGGAAGCGCCGCGCCGATGGAAAACGTCGCGGCGGACGTCAGCGCCGCCTGGATCGGGCGCGCGGTCGTTATCTCCGAGATGCCAAGCTCGTCTCGGGCGTGCGTTCCGAGCGCATCCTTGGCCATCAGTTGATCGGCTACTTGACTGGCGAGGCCCGGCTCCAGGCCGCGCTTCACGTAGATCTGAGCGAGTTCGTCGTGCTCGAATTGGGGTTGACTGACTTGCTCCGCGCTCTCGCGTGCGAGATCGGCTTGTTCCGTATCGGATTGCGAACTGACGGAGACATACTCGCCGGCAGCCATCGACATGGCACCGGCGACTAGCCCGGCGATGCCGGCGACCAGAATGCTCGAGCGCGTGCCGGAGGCAGCGGCCACGCCGACGATCAGGCTCGCTGTGGACACGATGCCGTCGTTGGCGCCTAGCACGGCCGCCCGCAGCCAACCTATGCGAGAGACGAGGTGGCTCTCGGGATGAAGCGCGCCCGCGCGCATTACCTTGCCCGCCTTTCGACCGGCGTCGCAATCGCCATTCGTTTAGAGCTTAGAGCTGCTTTTTTGAAAAATACCAATCGGTGTACTCATATCCTTCGCCGGCGCGCGCTTCTGCAGCCTGCGCCGTCAGCGGTGCCGGAACGATTACCTTCTCGCCCGGCTGCCAGGCTTGGGGCGTCGCGATACCGTTCGCATCAGACAACTGCATCGCGGTGACCAGGCGAACGAACTCGGCAATGGAGCGTCCGTTGCTCATCGGATAATACACCATCGCTCGCAAGATACTTTTGCCGTCGATGAAAAATGTCGCTCGGACGGCCGACGTGTTGCTCGCGCCGGGCTGGATCATGCCGTAGGCGTTCGCTACCTTCATCGACAGGTCGTCGATGATCGGGAACGGGATATCGACGCCGAAGTTCTGCTTGATGCTGCGAGTCCAGGCGATATGGGAGTACACGCTGTCGATCGAAAGCCCGAGCAGTTCGCAATTGAGTTTCTGGAACTCGGGATAGGCTTTGGCGAAGCCGAGGAACTCGGTGGTGCAAACCGGCGTGAAATCAGCCGGATGTGAGAACAGGATCAGCCATTTTCCCTTATAGTCGGCGAGCTTGCGCATCCCATGGGTGGTATTGGCTTCGAAAGCCGGCGCCGGTTCGTTGAGGCGCGGCAACTGTAAGATATTGTCCATATCAACTCCCTATCTGGTACGTCCAATTCAACGGAGGACTCAAGAAGAACCTGAGAAGGCGGGCCCCCTCTTCCTTCATAAACTTGTCGCAGAATCTCCTTACACTACGCCTATGAACGCACCAAAATATCGTACGACGTTCGGCTTCGTATTGGGTCTGCTCGCGCTCATCATCATTTCGTGGGTGGCCATGCTCGAGCTTACCCGGGCGCGGTGGTAGCGCATGCACGTCCATCGCCTTGAGAAGATCTTCCTCGGTTTAGGCATCGCCACGCTGGTCGCGTTTTTTGCGATTTTAGTGACGCTGCAGATCGGCGAAGGTTTCACTCCGCCAAGCCACATCCAGACGATCGATCCGACCAAAGTTTCCTCAACCCCGCCGTTCGATCACCCCGGCTTGGTTCGTCGTGCGGACGGCTCCTACGAAGCCTACTACGTCGGCCAAGTATTCAGCTGGCAGCCGGCGTCGCTCACCGTGCCGCGCGGCGCCAAAGTGACGTTTTACGTCACGTCCACCGACGTCGTGCACGGCTTTCTCATCGAGCACACCGACGTCAATCTCGAAGTGATGCCCGGTTGGGTGAGTAGTGGAACGCACGTCTTTAGCAAGCCCGGCGATTACTTGATCGTCTGCGATCAGTATTGCGGCGAGGGGCATGCATCGATGTTTGCCCATATTTTGGTGAAATGAGGAAACATACGATGGTTCTCGATCAAGTTAATACCGCAACGACGCCCGCGCAGCGCCGCCTAATTTTCGCACATCTCGCGGTGGCCTTCGCCGCACTTTTCGTCGGAACGTTCTTCGGAGTGTTGCAGACGCTTTCGCATGCGAATGCGATTCAGATGCCGCCGT
Source organism: Candidatus Dormiibacterota bacterium (assembly GCA_035532835.1). Taxonomy (NCBI): domain Bacteria; kingdom Bacillati; phylum Candidatus Dormiibacterota; species Candidatus Dormiibacterota bacterium. The sequence continues at coordinate 1,364 of DATKQG010000120.1, read as the reverse complement.
GGCTCGACTACTACCGTATGCTCACCGCGCACGGGGTGCTGCTGGCGCTCGTCTTCACGACATTTTTTATCACCGGCCTCTCTACGCTGGCGATCTATCAAACCGAAGCGTACCCCAAGCGGGGCATCGGTTTGGGTTGGCTTGCGTGGTGGGTGATGCTCGTCGGCACCGTGATGGCGGCATTCGAAATCCTTGCCGGTAACGCATCGGTACTCTACACATTTTATGCGCCGTTAAAGGCCAGCCCGTGGTTCTATGTGGGCGCGGCGCTGCTCATCATCGGTACGTGGATCGCGTTGCTCGAGTTCGTCCTGGTTACCCTAAAATGGCGAAGCGATAATCCCGGCAAGCGGACGCCGCTCCCCGCGTTCATGGTGCTCGCGAATTTCATCATGTGGTTTCTCGCCACGATCGGCGTCGCCATCGAGGTGATCTTTCAGCTGATTCCATGGTCGTTCGGATGGGTGCCCGGCGTCGACGTGCTTCTGAGCCGCATGCTGTTTTGGTACTTCGGGCATCCGTTGGTCTACTTCTGGCTCTTGGGCGCATACCTCATTTGGTACGGCGTCGTTCCGGCAATTTTAAAGGTCCCGATTTTCTCCGATTCGCTCACGCGTTTGGCCTTCATCCTGCTCATGATTCTCTCGCTACCCGTCGGCATTCATCACGAATTTTCCGATCCGGGCATCGCAGCGCATTGGAAATTGCTGCAGACGGCCTTTACGCTCATGGTCGTCGTGCCGTCCCTCATGACGGCGTTCGCGCTCTTTGCCACATTCGAAGAGTATGCTGCAAAAAAGGGCAAATTCGGATTCTTCAAAATCGTCGGCTCGCTGCCGTGGAACGATCCGTCCTTTGCCGGCATAGCCTTAGCGATGATACTCTTCATCTTCGGCGGCATCGGCGGTATCATCAACGCGTCGTACACGATGGACACCACGATCCACAATACGATGTGGATAGTCGGGCACTTCCACATCACCGTCGGCGGCCCGGTCGCGTTGACATTGCTGGCCGCGACGTGGCGGCTTCTTCCGGCGCTCACCGGAAAGCCGCTCTATAGTCCGAGCCTGGCGCGCGCGCAAGTATGGCTGTGGTTCGTCGGCATGGCTGTGATGTCGTTCGCGATGCACGCGCAGGGCGTCTTGGGCGCACCTCGCCGTGTCGAACACTTCGTCTACGGCGGCGCCGCGGTAGCCCAGTCGTGGGAGACCTACTCGCTCCTGGCGGCGGGCGGCGGCATCGTGATATTTCTGAGCGTCATCGCCTTTGCGATCGTCCTTTTCGGCACGCTCCTATCGCGGCCGGAGGAGCGTGATGAACCCAGCGAGCTGGAATTCACGTTTGCGCTCTCGCGGCCAGAC
>DATKQG010000119.1 GCA_035532835.1 Candidatus Dormiibacterota bacterium | reverse complement strand
TCTCCACGGGTCGCGATCTCGGTATGCAGTCGCTCGAACAACACCTCTGCGACCTCGTGACTTCTCGCGACATCGAGATCGAAGAAGCGCTACGTCAAACGAACCGAGGGGAGGAGCTCCTGGCGTTGCTCCGCGGGGTGAGGGGATGACGAGCGCATACTTCTATGCCGCCCGAACGCGCCTCGGGCGGCCGCTTCGCGGCACGCTCGACGCTGAGTCGATCGAGCATGCACTAGCGCACCTTCACGGACGTTCGCTCTACGTAACCTCGCTCGAACCGATAACCTCCGCCGGCGGTATGGTGCGCTCGCTCGTGTTCCTCAAGCGCGTAGACCGGGGCTCTCTCACGACCCTGTTCCGCTCTTTGGCAACCATGATCGCAGCGGGCGTCACGCTGCGCAAGGCCTTGACCGTAGCGATCGATACGTGTGCTAACGAGCGGTTGCGCGAGGCACTCGAGTCGATCGCAAGCGAAGTGGAATCCGGGAGCTCGCTATCGCTGGCGATGGAGCGTCGCGGCCACGAGTTTCCACGGCTCTTTGCGATGATGATTCGCGCGGCGGAGACCGCGGGGGTTCTCGATACCGCTCTCCTGCGAGTTGCCGACTTATTGGAGCGCGAGGGCGTGATGCGGGCGCGCATCTATGCGGCCTTGACCTATCCCGCAATCGTCGCAACCGCATCGGTTGGGCTCGTTCTATTTCTACTGGCGAAAACGATGCCGTCGTTCGCTGCGATGTTCGCTCAGCTTCACGTCCCCTTACCGCGTAGCACGGCGTTGTTGATCGGGGTGGGCGACGTCCTCGGACACCCCGCGAATTGGTGGGGCGGATTGGCTGGTATTGTCGCGCTTGCGTGTATCGTGCGCTGGTTGCGCTCCCTTCCTGCCGTCCGCGAACGTTACGATCTCGTCGTGCTGCGGCTCCCGCTCGTGGGACGCGTCGTAAGGAACATCAATATCGCGCGCTTTGCTCGCACCTTGGGAACCATGCTCGTTTCCGGGGTCAACGTGGAGGCAGCGTTGGGGGGGACGCGCGACGTGCTCGGCAATGGTTTGTACGCCCGTCACGTGGACGAGATTAGTACGAGCATCAGAGCGGGAGGCAGCGTCGCCATGGTGATGGGAGAGCGTGGCTTTTTCGACCCGCTATTCATGCAACTGGTTCGCGTCGGCGAGGAAACCGGGTCGCTCGACCAGATGCTTCTGCGCCTTGCCGAGCACCACGAGCGTGCGGTTGAATCGGCGCTCTCCACCGCCAGCAATGCGCTCGAACCGATCCTGATCCTCTTCTTGGGAGCCGTCGTCGGCACGATCGTATCCTCGATTCTTGTTCCACTCTACTCGATTATTGGGAGCATCAAATGAGCGCGTTAACGTCCGCTTTGGAGAGTTGGCTGGATACTCGCATGCCCGATTCGCGGGCCTATCTCATAGAGTCCCATCAATACTTATGCAGGCGCGCGGCGCGGAAATTTCTACGGCGTGGTGTTGACCGTGCCGATTTGGAGCAGGTTGCCGCGATCGGCCTCATAAAGGCGGTCGATCGATACGATCGTTCGTACGATACGCCCTTCGACGCATATGCGTGGAGGTTCGTTCTCGGCGAACTCATGCACTACGTGCGGGATTCCGAGCGCGTGATTCGGGCTCCCAGACGTCTACGCGAGCTCGACCGGCGATACGGACGCGCTGAAAGCGAGTTGTGCTTGGAACTTGGGCGTTCGCCAATGGAAGCGGAAGTGCTCCAAGCGATGGGTGTCACGAGCGCCGACAGCCGAGAACTGCAGATGTACAGGCAAGGCTCGGCCATGGTGTCCCTTGAGGCGATGCGATCCTTTGAGTTGGCGCAGGTGGCCTCGTATACCATGGACACATGCGTCGATGCGTTGACGATTGAACGGGGGCTTGGCAGCCTTTCGGTTCTGGAGCAAGAAATTATTCGGCACGTATATCTCCGCGAGACGCCGATGGCTGAGATCGCGAGCATCCTCGGATACTCGCGCAGGCACGTGAGCCGGCTCCATAACGTCGCCATCAAAAAATTACTGCGCGTCCTTCGTCCTTCGCAGAGCGAATAAGGGCACCGTTTATGGTATGAGGGACGAAGGCGAACGCGGATTTACGCTCATTGAGATGATGATCGTGGTGGCTATCATCGCGATTCTCGTAGCGATTCTCGTGCCGAATTTCATCCGCGCGCGCTCGCAGGCGCAAACCGCAGCCTGCGAGGCGAATATCAAAGAGATCGCCACCGCGCTGGAACTCTATCAAACGGATAATCTCAAGTACCCGTCCAGTGGGGAAGCGACCGCTTCGAATACGGATTTAAAGCCGTATCTCAACCAGACACCGATCGATCCTGCGGCCGGTCCCGGAGTTCCATACACCTTCGTCGTTTCGACCGATGCGCAGACGGGCGTTGAGTCGTACACGATCACGTGCCCGGGCTCCCACGACGTTGGAACGCTGCAGACGATCGCTCCAAATACAACCAACACGCACATACAATACAATTCCAATGGCGGATTTACAGCGTCCGCGGGCGGTGGGTAACGTGGACGTCATTCACGCGGCTCTGATGGACGTGGCGGCGCGCTCGCTGGCGGGACCGGCCGTATGCGCCGGGGCGGGTTTGGCCGGTTCGTTGGGCCCGTGCGCGGCGCCGCGCATGATCGCCTCCGCCGGCATCGGCAGCGATCGGATGCCGGTGTCGCTCCGGCTTCGTTCGATGGCGTCATTGATCGCAGGGATCTGTTGCGGCTATGTGATCCTGGGCCTAGCGGCGACGGTGCTGCTTCGCATGATGCAGATGGTCGGCATCCTCTACGCGGCGATGTGTATAGTACTGATTGTTGTCGGGATCAAAAGCATCGTCGCATCGGATCGCGTGACGTCCGACACCGCCTGTCGCCACAATCGCGGGGTGAGCGGGGCGAGTTTTTTTGCCGGGATGTCGTTTGCATTGGTCGTCTCTCCGTGCTGTACGCCGATCGTTGCGGGGATAGCCGCCTTCGCGCAGGCGAACGGTGACTGGGTCTATTCCGGACTCTGCATGGCATGCTTCGCCCTCGGTCATTCCGCGCCGCTGGCGATCGTGGGATTCGCAAGCATGGCCCTGCGAGAACGGATGCTTCGCTACGCTCCAGCGGTGGCGGTCATCAACGGTGCCCTACTCCTGGGACTCGCGGGCTATTACGCGGTGTTAGCGTGATGGTCATACCGGTATGGCGCCGCTTGGCGTTGAGCGCGCTCGCGCTGATGATATCGGCGCTGCTTCTGCGCGGACAGATCTCTTCGGCGATCGTCCTGCGAGGAGATCAGGAAGCCTATGTGGGGCATGACGCACATGCGAATGCGCTGTATCTACGGGCGTTGTTCGTGGATCCGCACAACGCCGTCGCGGTTGACCGCTTTGCGTTCGGTAGCTTGAGCGGCCACCGCCCGAAGGTCATGCGGCGCGGCATTCGGGTTGCATCGAGCTACCTCACCCAGACGCCGCGCGATACGACCGTTTTGATGGATCGAGCGCTTCTTGAGGAAGCATTGGCCCGCTTTACGGACGCCGAGCGCGATTTTGGCCGCGTCGCATTGCTGCGCTCATCCGCGCAAGCATATACATTCGCCGGCTTCGCTGCGCTACGTGCGGGCGACCGAAAGGGCGCTGTAGCCTATTTGCATGAGGCGGCAAGAATCGATGCGTCGTACGTCCCCGCACGGGTAGCGCTAGCGAGAATTGGACGCTGATGATGGTGCTGGTTCCCGGTGTTACGGCCTTGCTGGCCAGCGCGATGTTCCTTGCGGTCGCGCGTGGAGACGGACGCTTATCGCCATCCAAGCATACGGGCGCGGCCTTGGGAAGCGCGCTTGTGGCCCTCGCGGCGACGTTCGCCGTGCTGTTTCGCGGGCCTCGGGATTATCCGCAAATCGAAATTCTGGCCGGTGCGCTGGTCGTCAGCGCTTGGACGGATCTACGCCTAGGTCTCATCCTCGATCGTGTAACGGCCCCGGCATTGCTTTTGGTCGTTACTTTTTGTGCCCTTGAGGGAGCGGCCGCCGCAAGCCTTTTAGGCATCTTAGGAAGCGCGGGCGTTGTGGTTGCGCTGCATGCGATCACGCGCGGGCGCGGGATCGGTCTTGGCGATGCGAAACTGGCGGCCGTGATCGGAGCCGGTTTGGGCGCGTATGGCGGCGGACTGGCGCTCGCATGCGCCTTCGTCATCGCCGCGCTCGTCAACTCGGCGCTCCTGTTCATGCATCGCGTTACAATGGGCGATCGCGTTGCGTTCGGACCGTATTTGGCGTGGGGGAGCGTTGTCGCGATCGCGCTGGGAGCGGCGCGATGATCGGTCGCATGCGGCCTTTGCCGCTCGGCATCGATATCGGTACAAAGCGCGTGCGCGTGGCCTACGCGGAACGGTCGCGCGCGAGCGAAACGCGAGTCCAAGCGGTTATTTCGCGCGATCTGCCGTCTGACGCAGTGAATCTATCGGGGGAGATTATGCTGCCGGAGCTGGTAGGTGCCGCGATCGAACAAGCGGTCGACGATATCGGCGCGCGCGAACGCCGGTGTATAGCGTCGGTGCGCGACGATGCATTGCGCTTCATGCGCTTACCCGACATGAGCACCAGCGAGCGGGTAAGAGCCATGCGCTATGAGGCGGAGCGCTTTGCCGGATGGAGATTCGACGAAGACCCCACCGTAGTGCGCGCTCATCGAGTGACCGATGAGCTCTATGCGGTCGGCGCCGTTCGCCGCCGAGTGTTGGACTCTCGGGTCCGAGCATTGCGCATTGCGGGCTTGTCTCCAAAGGCAATCGAGAGCGAGACCTTTGCTTTGCATCGCGTTGCAGCCCAAGCGGATGCGGTGATCGACATCGGATGCGAGCGCACCAGAGTGCACCTCCGGGTCGTAGAGGGGCAATGCGCCTTTTCCATCCCGGTGGGCGGCGCTCATGTAACGCGGGGCATCGCCGCGGATCTAGGTATCGACGAGCATGCGGCGGAGGCGCGCAAGCGGATCGTCGGATTGGCCGGCGCCGGCGTTACGGAGCGCGATCGATTCCTCATGCTTCTCGCCGGCACGTTCGAACGATTGCGCGGGCACTCGCCCCTGTCATCGGTGGCGCTTACCGGAAACGGATCGCGTCTGGCAGGATTGGCGGCCGGTATTGGGGCGGCGATCGGCTGCACCGTGGGGATGCCCGTTCCGGAGACACTTCGAGGCGATGCATACCCGGATGACGTCTTGGAGGTCGCCGCGCCCGACTGGGGGCTCGCTGTCGGCTTAGCGTTATGGAGCGCGGCGTGATGCGATTCGATTACCTTCACGACCCCGAGATCGGGGCGATCGCGAAGTTACGCCGAATCGCCTCGGCGCCGGAAATGCGGGTCCCGTCGTTGGTACTCCTGCTCGTAGTAGTCGTGGAATTATCGATTGGAGCGATGCTGAATTACCGCTGCTCGCTAGGGCGCGCGCAGCAACTGGCGGCCGAGCGCATGGAACGCGTCACCGCAAGCCGCCTGCAGCAACTGAAGATCGACACGTCGCGCGTCGAACGGCTGCTGGCGTTGGACGCCCGAATTCACCGCATTCGCGGCTCGGGCGCCGCGGAAGCGGCGCGAGTGCTCGATATTGCGAACCATCTTCCAGCGAGCGTCTGGCTACGATCGATCGCAGACAGCGACAAAGGCGAGGTCCTCGTCGGTCGTGCAGAAGGCCTGACGTCGATCGGTGATGCCGTTCGTGAAATGATGTCGGCCTCAACGGTCGCTTCACCGCAATTGGCGGAGGCTCGCTCCCTCGACATCAAGGCGATGCCTGATCTCATGTCGTTCCAGATGACGCTCGCGGATCGATCCAAATGAAAGCGCTCGCCGCTCGTCTACGAATACCGGCTCGATGGATCTCCTGGTCGCTTGTCGTCACGCTCGGCGTTGGCGGCTACGTGCTGGGGATCGCGCCGAGACAACTGCAACTGCGCGCCACCCTTATGCTCGCGCAGGCCGCCTACGAACAAGCGGCGTTAAACCAGCGGGTTCTAGCCCGTAGCGCCGCGATCGAAAACGCACGCAGCCGCGTGCGGGCCGACCTGGCCCACCTCATCGGCCGCGCCAACGCGAGTTCGACATTGGAAGCCAGCTTGCAGCTCATCGCCAGAGAGGCGGCGGAACACCAGGTGCTCGTTCACGCAATCGTCCAGGGTTCGAATCCCCGCAAGAAACACGCGATTGAGAGCGTTCCGATAACGCTCGACGTCATCGGCCGTTTTATTCCCATCAGTACGTTCGTACGCGATTTATCGCGCCGCGAGGTGCTCGTTGACGTCCATACCGTTCGTCTCGAAGCGCTCTCGGGATCGTCGGAGGAACGTCCATTAGTTCGAGGCACGATCGACGTTTCGATCGATCGCATCCTTGACGTAAAGCAAGAGGAGTAGCCCGAAGATGCTGCCGCCGTTGTCCGATAGCCACCGCGCGACGTTGCTCCAGCTAGCAGCGCTGCTATGCGCGAGTACGCTGTGCCTGATTCCCTTTGCTTCGGTCTCATCATCGGTCGGTCCGGCGGAGATCGCGCAGCCATCGTCGCCGGGCTTTTCGCTAACGTTACCGACGGACTCCGCGGCGGCTCTTCCCATGGCGCTGCGGGACCCCTTCGTTGCGAGCCCGCGGGCAATGGCCCTGGAGAGCATGGCGACGTCGAGCAGCGTGGTGCGCGCGGTCGCTCTGGGAGCGGAGCCGCGTGCGATCGTCGATACCAGCAGCGGGACGGTCATGTTGAAGGTAGGCGATGCCTTGATGGGTTCCAAGATTGTCGAAATCGATGCGAGCGGCGTGCTGCTCGAAGACGACATCCGGCTCAATCTCGGCAACGCGCCGCAGCGATGATTCGGGTAGCTGCTGCCTGCGCCATCGCGCTGCTGCTCCTTGCATCGTCGCAGAGTAGTATGGGGGCAGAGCCCCTCATTTCGATCAACGTGCAAGATGCGGAACTCTCGGATGTCATCGCGTTATTGGCGGCCGAGGGCCACGTCAATGTGGTCGTCGATGCCTCGGTACAGAAGCAGAAGATCACCCTGCGATTGCAGAGAGTTCCTTTCGAAGCAGCACTCGACGTTGTTCTGTCGGCGCACGGTTTAGAGGCGTATCGGGATCGCGGCGTCCTCGTCGTCGGATCCTCGTCGGCGATGAATTTACGTAACGCCGAGTCTGCTCCGAATCGCGCTGCTCGAACGCAATTATTCGCGTTACGGCACGCGCGAGCCGGTGAACTTTCAAAAGAGCTTGAAGGGGCGCTGCCGGCGGGAACCGTCATCGTCGCCGACGAGCGAACGTCGTCGCTCGTGGTAACGGGCGATGCCGCAACGCTTCAGAGAACCCGCTTGCTAGTGAGGTCCCTCGACGTCGTCAATCGCCGGCTTCTGGGCTCAGCCAACGTCACGCATCGGTTCCTCCTGCGTTTCGTCAAGCCGGATGAGGTGGTGAAAGAGCTCAAGCGCATCGAACCGGCCGGAATCTATATTGCCGATCCGCATCAAAACGCGGTTCTTGTGAGCGGCGGGGATCGCATTGCGCGGGCCGCCGGCAGCTTCATCAAAAGTGTCGACGTCGCGAGCCCGCAAGTCCTCTTTGAAGTGAAAGTTGCGGACGTCACGCCCCGCAACGATCAAAGCAATTTCGGCCTAGAGTTCGGCGGGGAAACGCTGGACGGCCAGCCGTCGCCGGGAAGCACGACCTACGCGTTCCGGGGCGGCTCGATTCCGATCAACGTGACGCTCAACGCGCTCATTACCGAAGGCCGAGCGCAAATTCTCGCAACGCCTCGATTGGTTACGCTCAATAATAAGGAGGCCGATCTCCTCATCGGTCAGACGTACCCCATCGTCTTTAATACCTCGGTACTCGGTGGACAAAACGTGCAATTTGTGGATATCGGCGTAAAATTACGGCTGACGCCTACCATCGGACCCGACGGAATGGTTACGGCGGAACTGCATCCGGAGTATAGCGAATTGCTCGGGTTTACCGGTTCCGGCTACCCGATCATCGCGAATCGCAAGATCGATTCCACGCTACGTGTCGCGAACGATCAGACGATCGTTCTGGGCGGCCTTATGCGCGATGTCAGCAGCCAAACGATCGCGCGGGTACCGGGCCTATCGAGCATTCCGATTCTCGGCGCGTTCTTCAAAAACAAACAGGCTCGACACGAACGGGACGAAATCGTGTTTCTGATCACCCCGCATGTCATTTTCCCCGACGGACCGGTTCCACAGCGTTAGAAGAACCGATCGGCCGATTGACGGCTCGGCCGCTTTCTGCTTTTCTCAGAGAGATGATTTCAGCCGTTCGTCCTTCGCGCGCCCGAATGTACGCTGCAGTTGCCGCGATCGCGCTCTCGGCGTTAGCCTTGTCGAACGCCCGTCCCACTCCGGCGCAAACGCCCGCCCCGGGTCCGAGTGCGAGCGTTCCATCCGGACCGATCGCCATAGACTCGTGCTCGAGGAAAATGCTGCGTAGCGGATACGGCCTTGGAAACCTCACGCTCGATATCGGCCACGGCTACAATTTTTTCAACGTGACGTTTACGAATCACGCTAAGGTAGCGGCGAGCCGGGTCGTCTTTCAGATCGATTTCGATGCGTCGCGCTACGTTATCGCCGACGTCGGTTCGTACGCTCCCGGCGTGACGGTAACGCACACGCTGCGCGATCACGGTAAGAGCGTCCAGGCGTCCGCGCGTCCCGGCGGCAAGGGTCCGACGCAGTGCGCGGTCCTCTCCGCGCATTTCGCGGACGGAACCACGTGGACGATGCCGCCGGCACCGGCTGCTCGCTAAGGGCAGGCAGCGTCGTCCCTCGTCCCTAAAGCTGGAGGGGTGTTTCGGTACCTTACTGCCGGGGAGTCGCATGGGCCCGCGCTCGTCGGCATCCTCGATGGGCTTCCCGCGAATCTCGCGCTCGATGTCGAGCGCATCAATCAAACCCTAGCGCGCCGGCAGGGCGGTTACGGCCGCGGCGGCCGCATGAAGATCGAGCGCGACGAGGTCGAGTTTCTGGCCGGCGTTCGCGGCAGCCGCACGCTGGGTTCGCCCATCGCGGTCCTGGTTCGCAATCGCGATTTCGAAAACGTCCGTGCCTTGATGGATCCCATCACCGGGGCCGGCAAAGAGTTGACGAATCCGCGCCCCGGCCACGCCGATTACGCGGGAGCGCTCAAATACCGTCATCGCGATCTGCGCAACGTACTGGAGCGCGCGAGCGCGCGTGAAACCGCGATGCGCGTCTGTCTCGGCGCCATTTGCGCGCAATTTTTGGAAGCCTTGGGCATCCGCACGTCCAGTTACGTTCACCGCATCGGCGACGTGGAAGCTCCTCCGCTCGAGGGCTACACGGAAGAAGACGTCGAGCGCAGCGAGGTACGCTGCCCCGATCCGCGCACCGAATCGCGCATGATCGAGGCGATCGATCGCGCCAAAGCTGCGGGCGATACGCTGGGCGGCCAGTTCGTCGTGCGGATCGAAGGCATTCCGGTCGGCATCGGCAGCAACCGGCAGCCCGATACGCGCCTGGACGGCGTGCTGGCGGGCGCATTGATGGCGATGCAAACGGTAAAGGCGGTAGAAGTCGGCCTGGGCGCCGACGTCGCATCGCGCCCGGGCTCGGAGGCGCACGATCATTTCGCGATGGAAGGCGGCGATGTGGTGCGGGCGAGCAATCGTGCCGGAGGCATCGAGGGCGGCATGAGCAACGGGCAAACGATCGTGCTGCGCGTGTCCGTCAAGCCGATTCCCACGTTGATGAAAGCGCTTCCGTCGGTGAATTTGCACGAAGGCACGCAAGCCGCCGCGACGATCGTGCGCAGCGACGTCTGCGTGGTGCCTGCCGCCTCCATCGTCGGCGAAGCGATGGCGCGCCTGGCGCTGGTGGCACCGCTGCTGGAGAAGTACGGCGGCGATTCGATCGACGAAACGCTCGATAATCTGCGGCGCTCGAACGACGTAGCGGCCGCACTATTCGCTCGCAAGGAGGGCGTATGAGGCGACACTTGGCCTTGGTAGGCTTTATGGCCAGTGGAAAATCCACGATCGGCAAAAAACTCGCGCGCAAATTACAATGCGCGTTCTACGATACGGATGATTTGATCGTGGAGGACCACGGCCAGATTTCGGATATTTTTTACAATGAAGGCGAATCGGCGTTTCGCCGCTACGAATTCGATGCGATTTCGCACGTCGTGGAAGAAGGCGAGCCGGGCGTTATCGCATTGGGCGGCGGCGCGGTAACGTACGAACCCACGCAGAAGCTGGTGAAGAAGCGCACGCATCGCATCTTTATCAAGATCTCACCAGAGCAAGTGCTCGACCGGCTGCACCACAGCAAGCGCGTGCGCCCGTTGCTCGGGCCGACGCCGGCGCTCTCAAAGATCAAAGATTTGTACCTTAAGCGCATGCCTACGTACGCGCATGCGGACCTCGTCATCGAGGCGGATGACATGACGACCACGCAAGTGGTAGACGCGATCGTCGAGTGGATGCACAAGAAGAAGATCGAAATGTAGCCGGCGAGCGCGTCGTCAACCGCGATTTGGGATACCCCATCGTGGTCGACGACGACGTTCGCCCCGCCGTCGCAGAATGGCTCCGCGCGCGTTCCACTCCGTGGATCGTGGTATGCGACGCGCACCCCGACGTCGTCCGGATTGCGCGCAGCATCGCGCGATTGGTCCCGGGCTCGCTGGGCGTGTTCCCCTTCGCGCTCGGGGAGCAGCGCAAGCGTTTATCGACGCTCGAGGGCGTGCTGGAGGCGATGGTTACGGCGGGCGCAGATCGGCAGACGCTCGTACTGGGAGTGGGCGGCGGCGTCGCGAGCGATCTTTTCGGCTGTGCCGCCGCGCTGTATATGCGCGGCGTCGAATACGCGCACGTCGCGACGACGCTGGTCGCGATGGCGGATGCATCGATCGGCGGCAAAACCGGCGTCGATCTGCCCAGCGGCAAAAATCTTGCGGGCGTCTTTCGCGACCCGGTGGCCGTGTTCGGCCACGTCGACGCGTTGCAGACGCTCCCGTATCGGCAGCTGCGCGAAGGCCTCGCCGAAATCGTCAAAGCCGCGATTATCGAAGGCAACGACTTGTTCGAAGCGCTCGAGACGCTCTCGCCGCATCCGTTTTGGCGGTGGCCGTGGCTCGATCTCATCGGCGAAGCGATCAAGGTGAAGACGATGATCGTCGTCGACGACAAGCACGAAGCCGGGATCCGCGAATTGCTCAACCTCGGGCATACCTTCGCGCACGGGCTGGAAAAGGCGAGCGAGTATCGCATCGCGCACGGCGCCGGCGTTGCGCTGGGGTTGCGCGCGGCCGGATTGCTGGCCCTGCGCACGGGCCGCTTTTCGGAAGAAGAGCATCTACGCGTGCTCGCGACGCTCGCGCTCTTGGGTATGCCGTTGCAGACTACCGTCTCACCGGCGCGCGTTTTCGACGCGATGCAGAGCGATAAAAAGAAGCGCGGCGGGAAGCTGCGCTTCGTGGTGCCGCGCGCGATCGGCGATGTGGAATGGGGCGTTGAAGCTCCCGACCGCATCGTGCGCGACGTTCTCGCGCTGATGACGACGGCTCCCGAGGCCCTTGGTTAGCCATTCGCGTCGTTGAAGCGCTCCCCGCGATCCGCTCGTCGCGGTTCGATCTTCCGCTCACCTACGAAACGGGCGGCTTCCAGGTGCAGGTGGGCGACGTCGTGCGCGTTCCCCTCGGCGGCCGCGAAGTGCTCGCCTTCATCGTCGCGCCCGAGCGCGAAGCCGATGCGGATCCTCGCGTCAAGCCGTTGCTCGAACGGCTCGACGTGCCGCGCGCCTTCGATGATGCCGGGCTGCACATGGCGCGCTTTATCGCAGAATACTATCTGTGTACGCTGGGCGAAGCCCTCGGCGCCGTCGTGCTCAATGGAGCGCTGCCGCGCACGGATGAGGCGCTGCGACGCTCGGCGGAACGGCCGCCGCGCGAGCGCTACCCCTCCGTCCCCGATCGGCTCATCGCGTTACTGTGGGAGACGCTGCCCGATGGATGCTCGCCGGGAGCGCTGCTGCGTCATCCCGAGGCGCGGCGCGCCGGCGACCGAGTGGCGCTCATGCGCCACATACAGACCTTGGTGCGTGGGGGCGCGTTAACCCGCGAGCGGCATTTTGTAGAACCTCGTACGCAGGCATATCGGGTTCGCGTGTTGCACCCCGGGGCGACGCCGATCTCGGGGAAGAAGGCCGAGGCATTGGTCGCGTTCGTGCGCGAACAGCCCGGCGTACCGCGAGCGGATGCGCTGCTCGCGGGGTTTTCGCCTGCGGTCATCGCGCGAGCCGTAAAGGCCGGGGCGCTCGTGGAAGCAACCGTTGAACCGCGCCGCACGCGCTCCGCAGCCGTTGCGGGGCCCGCGCCGTTTCCGCCAACCGCGGAACAACGCGCGGCCCTCGCGCGCATCGATGCGTGGCTCGACGCGCGCACGTATCACGAAGCGCTCGTTCACGGCGTCACCGGGAGCGGAAAGACGTATATCTACGTGGAGGCGATCAAGCGGGTGGTGCGCGAAGGCGGCCGCGCGATCGTGTTGGTCCCGGAGATTTCGCTGACGCCGCAGACGGCTCGCCGGTTTGAAGTGGCATTCGGAGAGCGCGTCGCCGTGCTGCATTCGGCGCTTTCGGAGCGCGAGCGTTTCGAAGCGTGGCAAGCCTGCATGCGCGGCGAGATCGACGTGGTGGTGGGCGCCCGTAGCGCGGTCTTCGCGCCGTTACGCGACGTGCGTCTGCTCGTGGTCGACGAATCGCACGAAACCTCGTACAAGCAAGACACCTCGCCGCGCTACCATGCGGTCGCCGTGGCGCGCGAGCGGATGCGTCGCGAAGGCGGCATCCTGTTACTGGGCAGCGCAACGCCGTCGCTCGAAAGTTACGCCGCGGCAACGGCCGGGCGGATCGAGCTGATCGTGCTGCGCGAGCGCGCGACCGCACAAGCGATGCCGGCCGTCCGCATCGTCGATCTCGGCGCGGAATTTGAGGCGGGGAACCGGCGCGTCTTTAGCGGCCCGCTGGTGCAAGCGCTCGCCGATCGGATCGAACGGAAGCAGAAGAGCGTTCTCTTTGTGAACCGCCGCGGCAGCGCGAGTTTCGTGCTCTGCCGAAGCTGCGGCAAGGTTCCGGAATGTCCGCGCTGCAGCGTCTCGCTTACCGCGCACCGCTCCGAATCGCTGCTGCGCTGCCATTACTGCGATTTTCAAACGGCCTTCCCGCAGATGTGCCCCGCGTGCGGCCTTCCGACGATCAAGGAATTCGGCATCGGTACCGAACGCGTGGCGGAAGAAATCGCGCGTCTCTTTCCGCACGCGCACGTGTTGCGCATGGACTCGGATACCACTACGCGCGTCGGCGACCACGCGCGCATTCTCTCGGAATTCGAAGCGAGCGGCGACGTGCTGGTCGGTACGCAGATGGTGGCTAAGGGCTTGGATTTCCCAACCGTCACGCTCGTAGGCGTGGTCGCGGCGGATACGGGCTTGCACATCGCCGATTTTCGCGCTTCCGAGCGCACGTTCGGGCTGATCGCGCAAGTCTGCGGAAGAAGCGGCCGCTCTGCGCCGGGCGAAGCGATCGTGCAGACGTACGCCCCGAATCATCCCGCCATCGTGCTTGCCGCGCAACACGACTACGATACGTTCGCTGCGCGCGAACTGCGGGAACGGCGCCTGCTCGGGTATCCGCCTGCGAAACGACTCGTCTATCTCGGCATCATCGGGCGCAGCCGCACGGACGCGTGGCAAGTGGCCACGGAACTTGCGTCGCTGCTCGCCGAGCGGGTCGCGGGCGAGGTGCTGGGCCCCGCGCCCTACGCGATCGCCCGGCTCAATAACGAATGGCGCTTTCGCATCGCGCTCAAAACCGCGGAGCCGGCGAAGACCCGCCGCGCGCTGCGCGAGCACGTTCTCCCGTTCGCCCGCCGCGAACGCAGAGCCCGCATCGCCATCAATGTCGAGCCTTAGCGCGAGAGGCCGGATTTGCCCTGGAGACGCAGGGGAGAGCTGGGGAAGACTAACTGCGAGAGCAGCAGGCCTGCGACGAGTTGCACCGCGGCGACCGCAGCGTTTGCTCCGAGAATCAAGGCTGCGTCGATATTCTGCTGGAACGCGAACAACACGCTCTTGTAACTCAGGCTCCCCGGGACCAGCACGAGCAGCGCGGGCACGAGCATGACCGATTGCGGTATGCGCAAGAAGCGCGCGCCGAGATTGGCAACCAGGCCGCAAATGAACGCGGAGGCAAACGCAGAGATCTGATGTACGGCGGTGTCGGCGAGCAAATGCGAAGTGAGCAGCGCCATGAAGCTCGCCGCGAAGACCCACACAAAATCGCGTAAGCGCGCGTCGAGATCGATCGAAAGCCCGACCGACATCAGGACGGCGGCCAGAATCCAGAAGCGGCTCGGAACCGGATGCGTGTGGATGTCGCCGGATTGTAAGAGGTGCGGCCCCAGAATCGCGAAGCCGAGAAGCGCTCCGCAACCGAGGGCGAGCAGCGTCGAGAGCACCTTGCCCAAACGCGCGACGCCGGCGACCAAATCGCCGTTCGCCAGTTCGTGTAACGCCAACGTGAGCGAGTAGCCCGGTAACAGCACGACCACGCCGGCGACGATCGCGATGTACACGTTGGTCGGCCCGATAAAATGGGACGTGAGCCCGACGATCAGCGTACCCGCGAAGGCGGCGATTACTTCGAAAAGTCGCGCGATAACCGCGTTGTTTTTTGCGAACGCGCTAATGATCCCCGTGACCAGGCCGATCAACCCAGCCACGAAGAGCTCCGATACGCCCCCGCCCAGCAGAATCGCGACGCCGATCGCCACGAGCGCCAGCGCGGGAATCTCCCAAAGCGGCGAGATGCCGGGCCATCGCGTGTCGATTTCGCCGAGCAGACGGCTGGCTTGGCGGTAATCGATTTTTCCGAGGCGCAGATCGTCGTAGATGAGATTGAGCAGCGAGATCTTCCGTAGATTGACGCTCGAAGGCTCCAGGCGCATCATCACGACCTTTTGATTCCAACGCGGGCCGACCGCGATCGTGATATTCGTCGGCAGCGCGAAGATTTGCACCGGGAGATCGATCGATGCCGCGATATTCATCAGCGTCGATTCAAGCGCGTCGGTAGCGATACCGGCGAGATGCAACTCCCGCGCCATCGTCGCGATGAACACCGCTTTGGGGTCGTCGGCGATTGCGGCGATTCCGGGCTGCGATGTCGGCTCGTCAATCATACGCGCATTATACCGTACGAATGGAAAAAGAGCCCCGATTGCACCACGCCATCGGGGCTCTCTTCAAAAACGGTGGCGCGAGCGCTACTTCTTGCCGCTCTTTTTCGTGTTCTTGGCCTTCGACGGGCTCTTGGCTTTCATCGTCTTCTCGGGCGCGCTCGCCGCGCGCTTCATCGCTGCCGCAAGGCGCGATTTCTTACGAGCCGCTTTATTGGGATGAATGATGCCGCTCTTGGCTGCCTTATCGAGCTGGCTCTCGACGGAGAGCGCGATCTCGGCATCCTGCGTTGAAACGGCCTTCTTGAAGAAGGTCTTCAGGCGGGTCTTCACGTCTTTGTTACGCGTGGTGCGCTTCTCGGACTGCCGCACCCATTTCTCAGCGGCCTTGATATTCGGCAACGATTCTACTCCCTAGGCGGTAAAAGGCACGATGGTCACCATAGCACAGGCGCCAAGCTTCACGCAAGCGCCTTGGGTCGCCGTGTAGGCCCCAAATAGAAATGTCCGGTTTTCCCCCAAGTAGAGATGTCCGGGTTGGCCGTCGGAGTTCCCCTGATGGAGCTTCTGACGATGAGCCGACCCGAAATCGCCCGACTGGACGCTTGTCAGCGCCTCGAGGCGGG
>DATKQG010000118.1 GCA_035532835.1 Candidatus Dormiibacterota bacterium | reverse complement strand
ACGAGGAAAATTTGGAATCGATCGGGTGGATCGCGACGGGGATGGCTAACAACGAGGTTATGGCCGCCTTCGACCCATGCATCGCCAACTGCACCTGCAGCGGGAGCAAATCGGCGCGGACTTCCGCGCGCGGCACGCTCCCCGGATCGCGCGCGAAGATCGCGACGTGGAGGCGGTCGCCCACCCGCGAAAGCACGATGGCGGACGACGCGTGGTGCGCTTTCAACAGCGCGATGTCGACGGTCGTGGGCGCGAGCGTGGCGGCGATATCGAAATCGCCCTTGAGTAACGGAACGGCGGGCGTGGTAAGCGCGGAATCGCCGACGACGATCGCTTGCTTGTTGCCGCTAAAAGCGCCGCCGAGCAGGCTCGGCAATTGGATGAACGCGAAAATCCCGATCGCTCCGATGACGAGCCCGATGATGAACGGACGCGACTTGATGCGCCGGGTGAGTTCGGCGACGTAAACCGTGACGAAATCGGTCATGCTGCGGCTCCTTCACCGATGGCGTGGAGATATATTTCGTGCAACGACGGCTCGACCGCCTCGAATCCCGTAACGGCGTCGGCCTGCACGAGCGAGCGCAGAATCGAAGCGTAGTCGGCGTCCGCCCGCACGACGTATTCGAGCGTACTTTGCACTCCCGGTACCGGTTGCGTATTCGGCAACGCGTCCAGAATATGCGCGAGGCGCTCGCTACGCGGCGTGACCCGCAACACGCGCGTCGGCCACGCGGCGCGCAGTTCGGCCAGCGACCCCTCCACGCGATTGATGCCGCCCGCGATGATGCAGAAGCGATCGCAGAGCGACTCGAGCTGCCACATTTGATGGCTGGAGAGCACGAGCGTCGTTCCCGCACGTTTCATTTCGTTGAAAACCGCGAGGAGCGTGTCGGCGTTGACCGGGTCGAGCCCGGAGAACGGCTCGTCGAGGATCAAGAATTCGGGCTCGTGCACGCAGGCGCACGCCACCTGCACCTTTTGCTGGTTGCCTTTGGAGAGTTCGGCGCACGGCCGGTCCGCATACTCGCTCAATCCGAGCCGCTCCATCCAGCTTTGCACGGCCGGCGTGAGCTTGGGCTCGCGCAAACGGTGGAGTTGCGCGAAGTACGCGATCTGTTCGCGAACCTTCATTTTCCCATAGAGGCCGCGCTCTTCCGGGAGGTAGCCGAAGCGCCGGCGACTCTTTCCGTCGATCCGCTCGCCGCTCCACGAGATCGTGCCGGCGTCGGGGGTAAGGATGCCTAAAATCATGCGCATCGTCGTGGTTTTTCCCGCGCCGTTCGGGCCGAGAAGCCCGAACGTCGATCCGCGCGGTATGGAAAAACTCACCTCGCGAACCGCGTGAACGTTCCCGAAATCTTTGGCGATGCGGTCAACTTGTAGCATGCAGGTGCTGTCCTTTACGAATCCGCGCGAACGCGTACGTGCAGAGTGCGGCGACGATGAAGCCGACGTAGTACGAGAGGTCCCCGAGCTCCGGATGCGCGTACGCGATCGGGCCGACGAACCAGGCTTGGTTCCAAAACGGGAGCGAAGCCGCCAGGCCCACGATCCACGCGAGCGCGCCGAAGCCCCAAGCGGGAGCGTCCTCGACGCGCCGCGATTCGGCGCGGTGGGCGAGCCAATCGGCAAAGACGACGCCCGCCCACGGCGACGCCCAGTACGAAAGGAGAAGGAGGAAGTTGGTATAGTATTCGGCCGTCGAACGCGGATGGCCGCCGCCGGTTGCGATCGCCGCGCCGACGACGCCGACCGCTAACGCCGCCACGGCTCGCGGGATCCGAATGCGAAAGGCCACCAGCGCGGCCAGTGCGCCGGAGTAGAGATTCATGCAGTTGGCGGTGAGCGTCCCGAGTACGACGGTCGCCAGCACGAGCTTGGCCACGAAGTTCGTGCCGAGCAGCGCCACGATCGCCTCGGTGGGAATCGTGGTGGAGAAATCGACGTGGCGTGCGGCGGTCACCGTGGCTGCTCCCATGATCTCTAACGCGATGCACGGTAGCGCGCATCCTAAGAACGAGTACCACCACACCGCGCGCGGGTTACTGGAACGGGGAAGATAGCGCGAATAATCCGCCGCGCACGGCACCCAACCGGTTGCGTACGAGAACGCTAAGGCGCCTGCGAAGATGAACCCCGCGAGCGCCCCACCCGCGGCCATCGGGGCGTGCGCGTTGAACGGCACGTTCCATCCTGCGTGCGGCAGCGTTGCGAAACCCAGAATGGTGAACCCGATCGCGAGCAGAACGGCGCTGACCGTTTCGAACAGGCGGATGAGGTTGTAGCCGTAAACGGCCAGGACGATTTGCAATACGAGCATTCCGCCGAGGCTGGCGAGATACGGCCACCCCGCGATGCTCTGCAACGCATATGCGCCGAACACCGTGTTGATCGCGAACCAGCCGACGCCCGCGAGCAGGCTGAGCGTCGCAGGCCCGACGTTCCCGAGCACCCCGAACGGCATTCGCGATGCCACCATCTGCGGCACGCCGTACTGCGGGCCGAACGTAGCCAGAATGCCGAGCAGTCCGAAGCCGACGAGGTTGCCGATGACGATGCCGATGGTTGCCGAGCGTAAGTCGGTACCGTAGAGCGCCGTGATGAAGACGCCCACCATCCACGTCGCAATCTCGGCATTGGCCGAAAACCACATCCCGAACAGATTGCGCGGCGAGCCATGACGCTGCGCCTGCGTGACCGGCTCGATCCCGGTCGGTTCGACGACGAGCAGTTGGTCTTTGTAAACGGGATCGTTCAAGCAGCTCCCTCCGTGCAGGAGCTAGTAAGGCGAGCGAAGCATCGGCTCCTTGGTTCGTCCCATCGTTTTTCTAGGAGTCTGTCGGAGTTGAGCCGTTTTCGGATTTGGTGCCGAATTTTGTTCGGAGACGAGGCGCGAAGAAGGAGCGAAGCCGTAGCTTCGTGACTGATGAGCAACGAAGTATTCGGACAAAAGGCGGCCCGAAGACGGAAACGTGTTCAACTCCGACAGGCTCCTAGTGTGGAGGTAAGATGAGTCCGGATAACGCGAACGCCCTCGGAAGTATGTTCGGCGGTATGTTGGCCACCATATTTTTGGTGGGAGCCGTCGTTACGGTGTTCTTCGTCTGGTGCTTCTGGCGCGTCTTCCAACGCGCCGGTTTTAACGGCGCGCTCGGGCTACTATGCCTGATCCCGACGGTCGGCCCCCTGGTCTGTCTGCTGATTCTCGCATTCAGCACCTGGCCGATCGAGCAACAATCCGTCCCCGTGCACGGCGGCGTGCCGATGGCGTAGCCGCTTAGGCCATCAGTTCCGCCATCCAGCGTTCGACGGCGTCGGCCTGCGATGGAAGGATGCCCGAGAGATTGTCCGGCGCGCCGGCGGTGACGGCGACGTCGTCTTCGATGCGCACGCCGATGCCGCGAAAACGCTCGGGCACGGTGGCGTCGTCGGGCTGGAAATAGAGGCCGGGCTCGACGGTGAGCACCATGCCCTCGCGCATCTGCCCGTAGCGGTACTCTTGCGCGCGGGCGCTCGCGCAGTCGTGCACGTCCAGGCCGAGCATGTGGCTGACGTTGTGCAAGGTGTACCGGCGATAGTACGGCCGCTCCGGATCCAGCGCTTCATCGAGCGACGATTTCAGGATCCCGAGATCGATCAAGCCCTGGGCGAGGACGCGCATCGCGCGACGGTTCGGTTCGAGGAAATCGTTGCCGGCGCGCACCGCATCGATGCCGGCGCGCTGGGCCTCCCAGACGATGTCGTAGATCGCGCGTTGCTCGCCGCTATACTTCCCTGCGATAGGGAGCGTGCGCGTGATATCGGCGGTGTAGAGCGAGTCGCATTCGACGCCGGCATCGAGCAACAGCATGGCGCTGCGTTCGAGGCTTCCGTCGTTGCGATTCCAGTGCAGCGTGCATGCGTGGTGCCCGGATGCGGCGATGGTGAGGTAACCGACGTCGTTGGCTTCGATCCGCGCGCGGCGCCAGTAGGCGGCTTCGATTTCGCGCTCGCTTTTGGCGTGCGGAAGAATGCGAATGACGTCCTCGAACGCGCGCTTGCTGATCTCGCAGGCTTTGCGTAGCTCGGCGATCTCGTAAGAATCTTTGATCAGCCGCATCTCCGAAAGGTGCGCGGCGAATTCCGTATCGTCGTCGCGTTTGGGGAAGATCGCGTCGATCTGCTGGTTGTGTCCGCGTAACACGCAAACGGGCTGATTCGAATCGCGCAGTTCGCGCAACAGCGGCGCGATCTCTTGGAGCGGGTGGCATGCGTCGACGCCAAAATACGCGGCGCTCTCTTCGATGCCGCGATGGCGCCCGACCCAGAGTTCGCCATGGTTGCGATCGGTAAAGAACTCGGCTTTGCCGCGGTTGTGCTCGCGGGCATAGAGGACGCAACGGTGGCTATCGCCGGCCGGCTCCATCACCAGGAGCGCGCCGGGTTCGCCGTCGCCCATCAGGTAGACGAAATCGCTCGCTGGGCGGAAACGAAAGAACGTATCGTTGGCGCGAACGTGCTCCTGGCCCGCCGGGATCACGAGGCAACAGCCCGGGAAAGCCCGCGAGAGGGCCGCGCGACGCTGCTGCAGGCGCCCGAGCTGGGGGTGCGCTCCCATTGCCGGGGCGGCCGCAAGCCACCCGTCGGACATGAACTCTACCAGCGCCGGAGGCGAATCGGAATCGTGGCTGGCGGCGGTTGTGGGGCGTTCGGTCGTGCGTTCTGTGGACATCGTAAAATGAGGATTCGATTTGAAAACCTTCCCACCCGCATCGTTCACAGGTTCTTCTCTGAGTCCAAAGTTACAACGAGGCTATGAATACCAAGGCAATAGTGCTCGGGCTCGCATTGACGCTCGTCGCTCCCCTCTCGGCTCTCGCCGACGGAACGACGACCCCTCCATCGCACCCGCAGCTCACCCAATCCCAGCGCCAAGCCATGCATCAAACCTTCGACGGATTTCGCAAGAAGTCGATGGCGTTGCACGAACAGACGCGCACGCAAATCCTCGGAGCGCTGACCCCGGCTCACCGGACGCTCCTCGCCTCCCTCGTCGCGCAACTCGCCGTGGCGAACCAGCCCAACCCCAAAGAGGCCGCGCAGCAACTCGACGGCCAACTCTCGGCTAGCGAGAAAAACGCCATCCTCGACGCGAGTAAGAACTTCCACACCCAGGTGGTTGCTCTGCACGAGCAGATGCGCGCGCAGATGAAGTCCGAGCTACCCAATATGCCCACGCGCCCGATGCACCCGATGGGACCCGGCGGCCCGATGGGTATGCACCGTGGAGATAAAGACGGGGCGATGCACCACACGCCCGACGCGGGCATGATTCTCCTACGAACGGCGATGGCTCCGCGCCATTAGCAGCGAAGGCTTCGGTATGAAGCCTTCGTCAACCGATGTGCTGGCGAACGAACGCACGTTTCTTGCGTACGTTCGCACAGCACTCGCCTTTATCGGATTCGGATTCGTGATCGCACGGTTCTCGCTTTTTACGCGGGAGTTTGCCGTGATCGCCCATACCTCCGTTCCACACGGCTCGCTTTCCACGACCTTCGGCACCGCGATGGCGGCGTTCGGCATCGTGATCGCGATGATGGGCGCGTGGCGGTACGCCGCTACCGATCGGGCCATGCGCGCAAACGAAGTCCGGGCGCTCTCTACGGCTATGGGCTACGTGGTGGCGATCGTCGTCGGTGCCATCGGCGTGGTCGTCGCTTTCGCGCTGGTTTCCTATTCGTAGGCGCGCGTAGCGCTACGGCTCGATATCGAGGCCGATGTCGAGCGAGGGCGCGCCGTGTGTGAGCCAGCCGACCGAAATGAGGTTCACGCCGCTGTTCGCAACGGCCAGAATCGTTTCGGGCCGGATGCCGCCGCTCGCTTCGGTCAGCACGCGGCCGTCGACCATCGCGACCGCTTGCGCGAGCTGCTCCGGCGTCATGTTATCCAGGAGTACGGCGTCGATCGGTTCGCGGAGCGCTTCTTCGAGCTGCTCGAGCGTATCGACCTCGATTTCGACTTTGACCATGTGGCCGATTTGCGTGCGCACCGCCGCGACCGCGTCGTGGATCGAGCCGGCCAGTGCGAGGTGATTATCCTTTATCAGCACCGCATCGTCCAAACCGAAGCGATGATTGCTGCCGCCGCCGCAGCGCACGGCGTATTTCTCCAGCACCCGCAGCCCCGGCGTCGTCTTGCGCGTGCACACGACGTGCGCGCCGGTGCCTGCAACCAGATCGACCAGCGCGCGCGTAGCCGTTGCGATGCCGCTGAGCCGTCCGAGCAGGTTGAGCGCCGTGCGTTCGCCGGTGAGGAGCGTTCGCGCGTTGACGCGCAGATCGGCGATCGTGCT
>DATKQG010000117.1 GCA_035532835.1 Candidatus Dormiibacterota bacterium | reverse complement strand
GGGAAGTCGTTTGCCGTTAGGCCCGGGTTGAAGTTCCAGTTGAGGAACGATTGATCGAGCACGACTTGCGAACCGGAGTAGAGGATCTCGCGCAGTGGGAAGTGCGTTACCTGCGAGAGGTAGATGATTTGCTCGGATATGCCGTCGTTGGTTGCGGGGCTTGCGACGATGAGCTCGACGCGATCGGTGGGCACGCCGTCGATCTTGCCGCCGGGGGCTTGCGAGAGCTTCCCGGGAATGCTGGTGTACTTCGCGATGATGTTCTGCGGGAGGCCGTCGGGGATCGTGTAGCCGCGCAGCGAGACGGCGCGTCCGTCGTGGAGGCTGATTTTAAGATGAATGCCGGAGAGAAAACCGCCTTGATGGCCGCTGACCTGGTCGCCGCCGGCCCATACCGCGCCGGAGCCCTTGCCATCGCCGGACTCGATCAGCGTTTTTGCAAAGTGCGGCTTCATGAACGAATAGTCGTAGAGCCGGTCTTGCACCGAGGATCCTTTGGTTTCGTGGGCGCGGAGCTTGTACGTGAATTGGCTCGTCTTAGCGAAAGCCGCATCGAAGGCGGCGATTGCGGGTGTGGAGTTTGCGGCCATGGCGAGATGCGGAGCCACGAGTAGCGACGCGACTGCCGCTGCCAGGATGAGGGCGGGCGAGCGTTTGAGCATAGTTCTCTCCTGTAGCTAGTGCGAGCGCACGCGCGCTCTAAGAGCGAGTCTCTCCGGTGGACTGTAGCGTTTCGTCGATGAGTAAGGTTCCGTGCTTGCCTTCAACGCCGATGAGCACATCGCATTTTGCATCGGATGCGACTTCTTCGATCGCGCGGCCTAAAGGAGCGCCGCTGTACTTGCCCTCGCGGAACGAGCCGAGGATGATGAGATTTGCCTTCTCTCGCTTGGCGATGTCGAGTACGGCCTGTTTGGTCGAGCGGGCCTTGATCGTCTCCGTCCTTAGCGTAACGTCACTATTGAGGGCGATCGTTTCCGCTGCGCCCAAAGCGTCGAGGGCGGCGCGCTCTTCAAGCGGCATCTCGGCGTCCGGGGGAAGCGTGTAGGGGACTTCGATCACGTAGATGGCCAGCAACTCGGATTTCTCGCCGCGCGCGAGTTTGGCCGCCAGCGCCATCATGTGTCCCGAGAGAATCTCCGGAGAGAACACGACGATGATGCTGCCCACCATGCGCTCGAGCTCGTTCTCGGCTTCTTGCGCGAGTTTTTGCACGAACGAAGCCGGCGGGTGCAGCATCCACCACAGGGTTGCTCCGATCGAGGCCGCGATGAACACCGCGATAACGGCGCCGATGACCGTGACTTGCACGTGGAATTCGGTGGGCGGCGCGATCACGTGGAACCTCTGCGTATCCGCATGATGAGGGAGAGCCGGTGGGTGCCTAAGGCAACCATGGCGATGCCTAAAACCAAGCCGGGCAGGATCTCAAAATGCAGCCCTTGGCCGAGCATACGCACGATGACCACCGCGCCGACAAGGGCGATCGCTGCTGCCAAAACGGCTCGTAGGATCAGCATCTGTTAGGCCTTCGCCTCCGTCGCGACGCGCTCGTCGTGCGTCTTGAGATTGGCAAGGTATTCGTCCATCAGCTCGAGTTCGCCGGCGCTGCGCAGGATCTCGATTTGTTGCTTGCGCCAGTCTTGCTTGCGCGAATGGAACATCGGGAGTTTGCGGCTGCGGCGATAGAACAGGTAGAATATCAGTCCGAAGATCAGCCACAACGGGCCGGCGATGCGCCCGATGGGATGGGTGAATAGGGTGAAGACCAGGATCGATCCAATGCCCAGAAAGCCGAGAACCGCGATGATCGGGAATTCCGCACGCTCGCCGTTTACTCGTACCGGAATATTGAATGGAATCTTAAATTTGCGCGGGCTCAACGGGTCGTGCAGACGCAACGCGACCAGCGCGATAAAGACGAACGAGTAGCTGGTTGCAGCGCCGAATGCGTAGAGATCGGCGAGGAAATCCAGGCCGCTTTCCCCCCGAAAGAGGCGGGCGTAGATCGCATTGGCGTTTGGATCCAGCGACGGCAGCGCTGCGAAGATCAGTTCGACGATCGCGACGCCGCAGAAGGTCGCGATCGAAATAACCGGCGTCCGGTACTTGGCATGGACGCGTTGGAAGATGGAGGGCAAGAGATTGCCCCTCGACATCGCGTAGGCGATGCGCGAGCTGCCGAACACGCCCGAATTCGAAGAGATCAAGAGTAAGATCGCGCCTAAGACCGGGACGTAAAATGCCGCGAGCGCCCCGAAATACGGGATCTGCTGGGCGAGCAGCGCCACGGCCTTACCTTGATTATCGGGGTTATTCGGGAAGATTTCCCAGAATTGCATCGGGTGGCCGTGGGCATCGAAAATGGGGTGCCACGGATGCATGCCCAACGCGAGGTTGGAATAAGAAAGCGCGAAGATCAAAATCGTGAGGATGAGCGCGACCGAGGTGCGCGGCACGACCGACGCCGGACGCTGCGTCTCTTGGGCGGCCTGCGAGATCGATTCGAGGCCGACGAACGAAATGATTGCAAGCGAGATGCCCAGCATCAATTGGTAAGGCGAGGGCCAGTGCATCTGCATGTTGTGCATCAACAGTTCGGGCCGGAACGTGAAGAGGAAGCCGAAGCAGAGGATGCAGCATTCGCTCACGACGTCGAGTGCGGAGACGAACCCGTTGAACGCGGTGCTTTCGCGCACGCCCACGATGTTGAGCACGCATAGGCCCACGATCAGCCCCAGTGTGACCAGGAAGTGGACCCAGGGGTGGACGGATGCAACCAAGACCGGCGCCAATTGGCTGCTGTAATCGACGCACGTCCAGGCGAAGAGCGTGACGTCGATGGTGAAATCGAGCAGTACGGCCCAGCCCGCCATGAATCCGAATACATCGCCGAGCCCGCGCTGGACGAAGTATTGGCCGCCTCCGGCCACCGGGTAGGTGGCGGCGAGTTCGGTGTAGGCCAGCCCGATGCAAACGTAAACGATTCCGGCGAAAAGAAATGCAACGTTCGACGCGCCGGCTGCGGCGGCGAGCACCAAGCCCAGGCCGACAAAGATGTCGGCCCCGACATCGGAGTAGCCCCATGCGAAGGAGCCCCAAGGCGTGACGGAGCGACGCAGCTCCGGCTTGTTATCAGTCGGCATGTATGGCTTTAAAAAATAATTCCGATGGCGGTGCGTTCTAGGGCATTGATCGTGTATTCGGCATGCGCGTACTGTTCGTGTAGGCCGAAATCGTGAAAGATCCGTAAGGCTTCGTTGAGGCGGTTGACGCCGTCGCGCAGCTCGTTGCGCTCGCGCTGTCCGTCGGCCGCTTTTTGCAGAACCATCGTGGCGTACTTGAGAGCGGTTTTGGCGTACTCCACGTCGTTGTTGATCGCGGCGAGTTCGTGCATGGCCGCGAGATATGCGTCGCGCGCTTCGTCGTAGTTGCGACGTCGCGTGGCGATCATGCCTTTGAGCACGTTCTCCAAGGCGTCGTTGCGATTGCGCGAGGATGCCAGTGCCCGGTCGAGGGCCTGGCGGAGCGTCGGGTCGGTGCTGGCGCCGCCCGCAGCCGGCGTGAACGTGCGTAGTGGGCGGGGCGGCTCGCTTAAGGGTGCCGGCGTCGTCGGCAGCGGGCCGAGCAGCGTTTCGATCTCGACTAAAAATTCGCGAGCGGTCTGGTAGCGCCGTCCGGGGTCTTTTTCGATCGCGCGCATGATCACGCTTTCGAGGACCTCGGGAATATTGCGGTTGATCTCGCGCGGAGAGGTCGGTAGATCGTGAACGTGCGAGTACATCGTCGCGACGATGTCGTCGCGGTCGTTGCGGAACGGGAGCGTACCGGTAAAAATCTCGTACATCAAGATGCCGACCGAGTAGAGATCGCTGCGCACGTCGGCCGGCTTGCTGAGGAATCGCTCGGGTGCCAGGTAGGAAATGGTGCCGACGATCTGCCCTGTCCGCGTCGTTTGCGTCACTTCGCTCGCGCGGCGCGCCAGCCCGAAGTCGGTGAGCTTCACGTGGCGGCCTTCATCGACCGTCATGACGTTCGCCGGCTTGATGTCGCGGTGAATGATTCCCTGCGAGTTCGCGTAGTCCAGCCCTTCCAAAATCTCGTACATATAGCCGAGAGCCTGCTTGTAGCCGAGTTCGCCGCCTTCGAGCGCCGAGAGCGTTTTACCGCGTACGAGTTCCATCACGATGTAGGAGATACCGTGGTCCTCTCCGGCATCGTAGACGGCGACGATGCGGGGGTGGTTGAGGCGCGCCATCGCACGGGCTTCCAAAAGCAAGCGCGCATTGGTCTCGTCGGAGCGCTCGATCAGCACCTTTACGGCAACATCCCGGCCCAGCGTCTGGTCTTGAGCCCGGTAGGTGTCGGCCGTGCCGCCACGCCCGATCAACTCGGCGATGTCGTAACGCCCGCCGAGGGTCCGTCCTTGGAGTGATTCCACTATGCCCTGTTCACCATCCTAGAAGGCGTTTCGATGCAACTGTGGCCGATTACCGTCTAGTGCCACGACATCGAAGCGAAACCTCGCCGCGGGTGCGACGATTTGGGCGTAATCGGCAGCCGCCCGGCGTAGCCGCTTGCGCTTGGGGGCATCGACCCCATGGAGCGCCGACCCAAAGGCAGCCCCGCTACGCTGCTTGACCTCCACAAACACCAACGTTCGCCCATCCAGGCAGACGACGTCGATCTCGCCCCCGGGCACGCGGACGTTGCGTTCCAGGATGCGGTAGCCGGCCGCCTCGAGCAGGGCCACCGCCCGATCCTCGCCGTCCCGGCCCTTAGAAGAAGTCGAGTTGGGCATCTTTGACCCGCGTGAACCCGATTCGGTGATGGACGCACGGCCCGTAGATCCGCAGCGCCTCGATGTGCTGCGGCGTTGCGTATCCCTTGTGGGTCGCAAAGCCGTAGCGCGGGTCTTCGCGGTCGAGCTCCTGCATGAGCGCGTCGCGGTAGACTTTGGCCACGATCGATGCGGCGGAAATCACCGCGCAGATCGCGTCCCCTTTAATCAGCGGCTCTTGGGGGCCCGGGTACGATTTGATGCGCACCGCGTCGGTGAAGAGGTACTCCGGCGCTTCGCACGGCAGGGCGGCTATCGCCCGCTCCATCGCCAAGACGCTGGCCCAGTAGATATTGAGGCGGTCGATCTCCGCGACCGTCGCTACGCCGATGGCCCAGCCGGTCGCGAGTTCGCGTACTTGGTGGGCGATCGAATCGCGCATCTCCGGGCGAACCTTCTTCGAATCGTTGAGGCCGTGAATCATCAGCGGCTCGCGCGCGACGACGCAGGCCGCCACGACCGGCCCTGCCAACGGGCCCCGGCCGACTTCGTCGATGCCGCCGACCAGCTGAAATCCGCGCTCGCGCACGGCGTGTTCGTATCGATGCAACCGGTGTAATCGTCGCCGTTCGCGCTCGTACGCGCTGCGCTCTTTACGTTGTTGCGGGGTCATCGGGTGCTTCTAAGGAGATGCGGCCGAACACGCCGTCGTTGAACGCGCTGATGTAGGATTGCGCGGCGTTGTGATAATCGATCTCGCCGCCTTTGCGCGCGAAGCCGCGCGCGGAAGCGAACGTTTCGAGATCCGGAACGCGGGTGCGACCGTGCGTGGCATCGGTCAGCCAGCGATGAAAATTGATAGCGACTTCCTCGGGATCGTAGCGTTCGCGTGGGACCGCGCCCACCATTGCGAGCTTCCACTGGGCTTCCCTGGTTGCGATTTTCGGCACGAGAATGCCTGGCGTATCCATCACTTCGAGGCCCGGCCCTAAACGGAACCACTGCAATTGGCGCGTGACGCCTGCTCGGTCTTCTGTGCGAGCGGCCGACCTTCGCAAGAGCCCGTTGATGATCGATGATTTTCCCGAATTGGGAAGGCCGACGACGATCGCGCGCGAGATTCCGCGCCCGGTTGCCATGCGCTTCATCACCGCGATCGCTCGCGTGAGGCTCTGCTGGTCGCGCCCGGTTGTCGCCAGCGCTTCGCGCCCGATCGATGCGAAGTGCGCGAGCCAGCTCTTGGTCGTCGCCGGGTCCGCGAGATCGTCGCGATTGAGGATGACGATCCGATCGCGATTCTTGGCAAGCGTGTCGAGCATCGGGTTTGCGCCGCTGACCGGCACGCGAGCATCGATCACCTCGATGACGATATCGATCAGCTTGAGGTATTCGCCGATCCTGCGCATCGCCCGGACCATATGGCCGGGGTACCACTGTACGACCTTATCGAGATTGTCGCTCACGGCTACAGCGCGCCGATATCGTGAATCGGCCACACGCCCGCGATCGCGCGACCGATAATCAGACGTTCGCGAACGGGCCCGAAGACGCGTGAGTCCTCGCTCTTGGCGCGATTATCGCCCAGTACGAAGACGGCGCCGGGCGGTACGGTGACCTCCGGGAAGCTTCGTGTGTCGGTGAAACGGATGTACGGTTCCGCCAGCGGCACGCCGTTCAGAAATACCGTGCCGCGTTCGATACGCACCCGGTCGCCGGGCAGCCCGATGACGCGCTTGATGAAGATTTCGGGCGGGTCGCCGTCGTGACGGAAGGCGATGATATCGCCGCGATGCGGTGGCGCTAGGCGATATGCGATCGTGTTGATGAGCACGTATTCGCCCGAGACGATATGCGGCTCCATCGAAAGCCCCGAGACTTGCGGCATTCGGATGAAGAATGCCGCAATCAGCAGAGCGAGAATTACCAACTGCAACGCGAGGCTCGCAAGCGAGCGCCAATGCAAGAGCCGAGTCACGTCGCGTGGTGTTCGGTCTAACGCGAGAGAATCTTTGCCTGCGAGATCGGCCAGAAGATCAAGAATGCGCGCCCGGTGAATCCGGCCGGTTTGCCCGCTCTCGGCCCGGTCGCGAACGTGCCGCCGGCTTGCGCGAATCCCCAGATGTGCGAATCTTCCGAATCGTTCCGATTGTCGCCCATCATGAAGTAGCAATTGGGTGGGATCCGGTCGGGTGCGGTCCAGGCCGATTTGGGCGGAATATTTGCAACCGACGGGTCGAGCGGTTGGCCATCGACGTAGACGCCGTAATTCTTGATCTCAAGTTCGTAATCCGGGCGTTGCGCGATGTACGGCTCGGCCAGCGCCTTGCCGTTGATGTAGACGATGCCCCCCTCGATACGCATCGTGTCGCCGGGACGCCCGATAATGCGCTTGATAAAGTCGTCAGGCGTAGGAATCGGCGGCGGGAAGACGACGATGTCGCCCTCGTTCGGTTTGTGGAACCGATACTCGAACTTGTCTACCAAGAGCACGTCGTGGACTTCCAACGTCGGCACCATCGATGCCGAGGGAATGTAGTACGTACGGGCGACGAAGGTGATCAGTATCCACGCGGCAAGCCCCGCAACGATGAACGGGTCGAGATATTCGCGCGCGATCGCGGTAGTTCGTCCGCTCGAACTCGCTACGACGGGGCGTAACGAGAGCACGATGCGCACGGCGGCGATAATGGCTACGAGCGTAAGGAGTTGAAGTGGAGTCATCTTCTCTCGTGAATCAGTGAAGGATGCGAATGCGGTCGAAGGGCCAAAAAATCATGATTGCGCGTCCGGCGAATCCCGCGACCGTCTTACTATGCGCGAGCGGGCCGGCAGCGAAGTGTCCGTGAAGTTGCGCGAAGCCCCAAACGTGGGAATCTTCGGAGTAGTTGCGATTATCGCCGAGCATAAAAACAAAGCCCCGGGGTATACGATCCGGCGCCTGCCACATCGACCTGGGGGGGATATTCGCCGTCGCGGGGCCGAGAGGCTGCCCGTTCACGTAGATCGTGTAGTCGGCGATCTTTAGGTCGTAGTTCGGCGGCTGATTTTCGTAGGGTTCCTTCAGCGCCGTGCCATTGCGATAGACCACGCCGCCGGCGATCCGAATCGTGTCGCCGGCCACGCCGACGACGCGCTTGATGAATTCGTCACCGCCCGAACGGACCGGTGGGGTGAAGACGGCGATGTCGCCGGGACGGGGCGCGTGCAAATGGTAGTCGAGCTCGTTGACCAGCAGCATGTCGCTCACTTGCAACGTCGGAACCATCGAAATCGACGGAATATAGAAGGTTCGGATGACGAAGGTCGTCAGAAACAGTGCGACCAGGCCCGCGACGATGACGGCGTCGAGATACTCGCGTACGACAAGAGCGGCCGACGACTGATCGTCGTCGGCCGCCTTGGTGAAGAATCCGAGGGCGATTCGGGCGATCGCAAAGACTAGGATCAGCCCGAGTAGCTCAAGCGGGGTCAGGCTACTTCGTCGCCTTCTTTTCTTTGATGCGTGCGGCCTTACCGATCTTGTCCGAGAGATAGTAGAGGCGGCTGCGGCGGACGATGCCGCGCTTGCTCACTTCGATTTTCTCGACGCGTGGGCTGTGCAAGAGGAACGTCTTCTCGACGCCGACGCCGTGAGCGACGCGGCGCACGGTTACGGCCGAGTGAGAGCCGCCGCCCGTGCGAACGGTCACCACGCCTTCGAACATTTGGACGCGCTCTTTGCCGCCTTCGACGACCTTGGAATAGACCTTCACGGTATCGCCGGAGCGGAACTCCGGGATGCTCGCCTTGAGCTGCTCGCTGTTGAGGACATCGATGACGTTCATGTTTGCTTTTCTCTAAAGAGCGGACGAACGAATAGCCGGGGCAGACCCCAGCACAACCTCGGCATAATACCACGGGCAGCTTCGCCCCCGCAAGCGACTCCTGTCACTGTGTAGGCCCCAAATAGAAATGTCCGGTTTTCCCCCAAGTAGAGATGTCCGGGTTGGCCGTCGGAGTTCCCCCGATGGAGCTTCTGACGATGAGCCGACCCGAAATCGCCCGACTGGACGCTTGTCAGCGCCTCGAGGCGGGAACTCTTACCCAAGCCGAGGTGGCCGCCCAGCTTGGCCTGTGCGACCGCCAGGTCCGGCGTCTTTTGGCCCG
>DATKQG010000116.1 GCA_035532835.1 Candidatus Dormiibacterota bacterium | reverse complement strand
CCGGGCAGAAGCTAACGATCGCAGTGGAAGCGACGAACGGCCCGGGCGCATATGACGACAAGGGCAACAGCGGACTCGGCGCCGTCGACGTTCTTCGCGCGCTCGCCGATGCGCTCGCGCCGAATACTACGGCTTGGTGATTACGCGAAGCGTCATCGTCGATCGCGCGCTTGGCGCGTGAAGGTTGCGGCGCGGAACGGCGATGCCGTGCATCGCTGACTGAATCGCGGCGATCTCCGCGGCGCTGATAGCGCTCCCTTCGGTTGCCGTCATCATTTGGTTGCCGTTGCGCCAAGCAAAGTGTTCGTGTCTTACCAGGACGGGGCGCCCGTCGGCAGCGGGAGCCTTTGCCTCAAAGATGTACTTCGCGGGTAGTTCGCCGTTGGGATTGTAGCGATCGGCGATCAAGATGAATTCGCGCCCTCCCGCGCGACGGTAGGCGAACCTGACTTCGAGCGGCCCAACGCGCCACGAATGCGTCTGTGTCGAATAAATTCCGACCGGAGTTACTTGAATCGCGGACGACACGATGTCGCGTGGCAACCCGGCGGGCGGAACGATCGTGAAGGCCACATGCGATTGTGCCGAAGCGAGATTCTCATTGCGCGGCGCCAACTTCGATATCAGCGATTGTGGCGCAGCGGGTGGAGCGATGCCTCCAAGCGCCTGCAAGGCGGCGCGATAGCGCGCCTCGAGGCTTTGCACGAATGCGGGGGAGACCGCGGGAAGCGTCACGGCTAGTATGGTTACTGCAGCTGCCGTCGCGAGCGCGAAGCGCGTGAGCCGCTGCTGAGGCCGAGCGATCGGTTGAGACTGCGAGATCTTTCGCTGGATGACCTCTAGCCGGATGCGCGGCACATCGATTCCTTGAACCATCGTCTGCATAGCTGCTTGAATACGTGCGTTAGTGGACATGGTGAATGGCCTCCTCGGAAGTCGGGGCGATGGTTGCTTCTTCGGCAGAAAGCGCTCTGCGTAGCGTTCTTCGCGCCAGCATGAGGTGAAAGCGAATCGTTGAGGCGGATAGGCCGGTCGCGGCGGCAATCTCGCTGCTGCTCAGGCCTGCGTAGTAGTGCAAGAGCATCGCGCTCCGCTGGGCAACCGGGAGCGCGGCGAGTGCCTTCTCGATGTCCAACGCGTCGCTTCGATCGATGTGCGCTGCACGATCGTCGAGGGCATCCGCCGTCTGCATGCGGGAGCGTTGGCGCGCTGCCGTTATTGCGTGGTTCGTGATGATTTTGTAACTCCACGCAGCGAAGCCGTTCGTGCTCTTTAGCATAGGTAGTGCGCGCGCTATCGAAGCGCATGCTTCCTGCGCAGCGTCCTCGGCAAGGCCGCGGTCCCGGAGAATGCTAAACGCGATCCGGTAGGCTTCGGGCCACACAGCGACGATCAGGCGCTCGAGGCCTGCGCCGCCGAGCCGGGCGCTATCGACAAGTCCGTTTTCGAGAACTAATGGCACATTCGCGGCTCCCTGCGATGGGTATTTATAGAATAGACGACGTCAGCCGCTAAAGTGTTGGTAAGTCCACGCGAAGAGTCGCGTCGAGGCGGTGCTAGAACCGTCCGGAGCGGATGTCGTCGAAGGCGATTTCCAGCTCGGCTTGCGTATTCATGACGATCGGCCCATAGCGTGCCACGGGTTCGCGCAGAGGCCGGCCCGCGACGAGAATAAATCGTGTTCCGCCCTCTGCGGCGCGCGCCGCCACACGTTCTCCGTGCGATAGCACCGCCAACTCCCCGCGCACGATGGTTCGTTGCCCCGGGCGATCCTCTCCGATGGTGAGTGTACCGTCGTAAACGTAGGCGAAGGCGTTCTGCTCGCTCGGCAGTGCCGTCTCAAATGTCGCGCCCGCGGCGAGTTCGACGTCAAGGTAGGTCGGATCGGTATCGGGAGCCTGAACCGGCCCGGTAGCCCCGCCGTATTGTCCGGCGAGAACGCGAACGTGTACGCCCCCCGAGACGACGTCCGGAATCCGTTCGGGTGCGATGTCTTGGTAGCCGGGGTCGGTCATCTTGTCTTTACGAGGGAGGTTGACCCAGAGTTGAAAGCCCCACATGAGCCCGTCTTCTTGTTCGGGCATCTCCGAGTGGACGATCCCGCGGCCGGCAGTCATCCACTGCACGCTTCCCGCCGTGAGCAGCCCGGAGTTCCCCTTGTTGTCGCGATGGCGCATGCGGCCGGCAAGCATGTACGTTACCGTCTCAAAACCGCGGTGGGGATGATCGGGAAAGCCTGCGATATAATCGGTCGCCTTATCCGAGCGAAATTCGTCGAGCAGCAAAAACGGGTCGAGATCCGGAAGCGCCGGTTGGCCGATGATGCGCGTTAAGGCAACGCCGGCGCCATCGCTCGTCGCGACACCGCGAATCACGCGTTCGATATTGCGCACTGGACCGGTCGATTCAATCATCGTAATAACCTCCATCATGTACAGGTTTCTGCGCCGTGAGTCTTGATACTGCCCGGTCCTATCGTTGGAATTAGCGAGGCAGGGTGCTACCATGAGCGAAGGCTCACGATACCGCAAACGCGCGAAACCCGCGTGCATACTTTTCGGCGCGCGGCGCGGATTTTGTAAGCGGCCTAGCGCACGGCCGCAGCTGCTTCGTCGAGGTGATCATCGTGGAATTTACGCAAATTAGAGACACCGATATTCGGCCTTCGCGCATAGCCCTGGGAACGTGGGCCATCGGCGGATGGATGTGGGGCGGGGCCGACGACGATGCTGCGATCGCGACGATCCATCGCGCTCTCGACGCTGGAATAACGACGATCGACACCGCACCCGCATATGGGCAGGGCCATTCCGAGGAGGTGGTGGGCCGCGCGCTCAAGGGTCGGCGCGATCGCGTCGTCGTCGCAACGAAAGTCGGGCTCGAATGGGACGAGGAGGGGAACGTGCGTCGCAACGCTTCCGCCGCTCGCGTGCGCAAGGAGCTAGACGATTCGTTGCGGCGTCTGCAAACGGAGTACGTTGATATCTACCAAGTGCACTGGCCGGATCCGGCTACGCCGATGCAGGAAACAGCCCAGGCGATGCAAGCGTTGCACGACGCTGGGAAAATCCGCGCGATCGGCGTCAGCAACTTTTCACCCGCTCAGATGGACGAGTTCCGGCAATACGCCGCTCTCCATACGCTACAGCCGCCGTATAATCTCTTCGAGCGGGATGCGGAACGCGAGGTGCTTCCGTATGGCGTTTCGCACGGCCTAACGTCGCTCACGTACGGTGCGCTGTGTAGGGGATTGCTCAGCGGAAGAATGAGAAGCGACACGACCTTTATGGGCGACGACTTGCGCCGCAACGATCCGAAGTTCCAGCCTCCCCGGTTCGAGCAATACCTGCGCGCAGTAGAACGCCTCGATGCCCTGGCTCTAACGCGCTTCGGTAAGCGCGTGATTCATCTCGCGCTCCGCTGGGTACTCGACCAGCCCGGCGTCGGCGTAGCCCTTTGGGGCGCGCGGCGGCCGGAGCAGGTGGACGCCGTGCCGGGAGCATTTGGCTTCTCGCTCGACGCGGCGACGAAAGCCGAGATCGACCGGATCGTCGCAGAGGAAGTCGATAGTCCGATCGGTGCCGAGTTCATGGCCCCGCCGGAGGAGGTGGGAGGGAAATGATGCACGTCGGAGTGGCCGGTCTTGGAAAAATGGGGAGCGTCAACCTTGCGCAAGAGGGGATGCGTCGGGCACGGGCGCGACGCACGCATGTTCCAGAGCAGTCGCGCTAAAGGCGTTCCTATTGCGGGTCGAGTGCGTAGATGCGATCTCTGCGGCTTATCGTCAAGTAGACGACCAACCCAATAATCGTAGCGAGAAACACCACGCTTGTAATGGTCGTGCCCAAGCCTAGGCCACCGGCTTTTGCCGATTGTGAGAGCAAATCGCCGATGGACGCTCCGAGCGGGCGCGTGAGGATGTAGGCGATCCAGAACGCCAATACGCCGTTGATGTGCAGGCGATAATATGCGAGAGCCGTGAGCCCAATCAATCCGACAAACAGCAACGCCGCTAACGGGTAGCCGAGCCCAGATGCCTCGGAGACGAGATCCCCCGCTGAAGTGCCCAAAGCAAACGTAAAGAGAATTGCCGCCCAATAGAACAGCTCTCGCTTTCTTGTATCGATCGAATGAACGGAGAGCGTTTTCTCGCTTAGCCACCAGATAGCAAAAACCACCAGAAGAGCGACGCCGAATATTGTCGAGGATGTCTTGAGCGCAACTCCCAGATTCTCGACTAAGTTATCGGAAATGAGGGTGCCGACGACACTGATCAGAACGACGACGGTCCAATATACCGCGGGTATATATCGTTTGGAGCGGAGTTGAACGATCAATCCGATTATAAACAATCCACTCATGATGTACGATGTGGTTACGAGCCCGAGATGTAGCGTCGTCGATAAATAATCAGCGGCCGT
>DATKQG010000115.1 GCA_035532835.1 Candidatus Dormiibacterota bacterium | reverse complement strand
GCCCAGTAGCGGCCCGTCGTGAGCAACATATTGGCTACGGTCGTAACCGCGCAGCGTTAATTCGATGCCGACCGCACGGGCTTCGGCGGCGATCGCTACCGCGAAATGCGTCGTGATGTCCTCGCCGTTTGCAAACGAGAGTTGCAGGCTTAGTCGCCGGCCGTTCTTCACCCGGATGCCGCCGGCACCGGGAGTCCATCCGTCGCGTGTCAGCAGCGCGGCGGCCTGCGCCGGATCGTACGGCGTCTGCGCGACGTGCGGATCGTAGGCCCAGGTAAAGAGCCCGCGCATCGCCGTTCCCGCGTGGTAGAGACCGCCCGAGATCTTTTGCGTAAGCGTGCGGCGATTGATCGCCATCGCGAGGGCCTTACGAACCGCGCCGTCGGCGAGCACCGGATTCTTCAGATTGAACGCGAGCGCGTAGAAGTATGGGACGGGAGTGACGACGACCCGGTGATTCGGGATCGCGCGCAATTCGGCGATGCGCGAGGCGTCCTGGCCGAATGCGGCGTCGATTTCGCCCGTTTGCAAGCGTTCGATCGTGGTTGAATCGTCCGGTTCGAACGGCAGCACGAGACGGCGGATGCGCGGAGCCCCCGCGTAGTACCCGGGGTTCGCGCGCAGCGTGATGCGATCGCCGCGGCTCCAGCGCTCAAGGCGATAGGGCCCCGATCCAACCGGCTCCGCATTGAACGGCACGTGATTGAGGCTCGGCGCGCTCGCGAGCAGATGTGCGGGGAGAATCGGATAGTTCGAGTCCCCGCCGAAGAAATCGCTGATGATCGGCGAGTACGGCTCGCGCAAGGTGATGACTACCGTATACGGGTTCGGGGCGGCGATCGAGGTGATCACGTCGTAGCCGAAGCGCGTGGAGACGTTGTTCGAGGGGCTCATGATCGCGTGATAGGTGAAGACGACGTCACGCGACGTGACCGGAGCACCGTCTTGCCAGCGCACGCCGTGACGGAGATGAAACGTGATGCGTCTGCCGTCGGGGGAGACGCCGCCGTTCGCCGGAGTGGGCGCCTCGAGTGCCACATCGCCGACGATGCGGCCTTGCGGGTCGTAATTCGTCAGATACGAGTAGAGCAGCTCTCCGAACGTGTAGGCACCCGTGCCCTCGAGCAGCAGGGGATCGAGCGTGTTGGGCTCCTGGCGCAGCGCCACGACGAGCGTTCCCGGCGCGCGCGACGGCTGGTGGCCCTGGCGCGAACACGCCGGGAACGCCAGCACCCCCAAACACATCGAGAACACGATCGCGCGGCGCATCGGGTTACGCATTCAACGTACCCTAGAAGTTCGTGACGAAGTTCACGAACTGCATCGCGAAGAGGAACCAGATCGCGTAAACGGCCGCGAGAGCGACGAGGATCTCGCCGGTTCGCACGAGCCAGCCCCCCGGCCCGCGCAGCACTCGAACCACCGCCTCCACGATCATTGCGAGCGCGCCGATAATGGCGATCACGCCGATGACGGAGAGCACGATCATTTTGCCGGGCAAGGACGGCGAGAGAATCGCGGCTTCCGAAGAGAGGAGCATGGGCCATCCGATCAGCGTGACCAAAAAGGCGATCGCGCCGATGCGTGCGGCGGCATGGAGCATCTGCTCGTTGCGCGAGAGGTGCAGCGAAAGCTTGAGCTTACGCCGCGCAATCCACGCCCCGAGCCGGATGAGGAGCGAGAGCACGATGATGCCTGCGAAGATCGTGAGCAGCGATTTGATCGATCCCAGCGTGCGCAATCCCGTGACGCGCTGCTGGACGGAGACCATGTTGACCGCATCCGAGGCCCACGAAACGACGTTGCCGTTCGCATCGGTGCCGAAGACGAGGTAGGCATCGCCGCCGACCTGACGGTAGCGCAGCGGCGCGACCTCACGCCACTTGACGGGGTAGCCCGCAGCGTTCTTCATCGAGCTCGCCTCGATCGTGCCGTCGGGATTCGCCGTTACTTGGCTCTGCCCGAGGGTGTAGACGAAGGCGAGCGCACGCGTAACCCGCCGGCTGCTTACGTACCAGCCTGCGACGCGCGCGGCGTCCTTCTGCGGGTTTGCGACCGTCGGCTCGACCGGCGGCGTATAGGGATAGTAGCGATCGAGAAAGCGTTTGAAGAGATTGTTGCGGACGTCTTCGACCGCTCCGGCTTTACCCGGCGAGTTGAACGCGACGAACCAGCCGATGCCCTTGGACGGAATAAGGTGCAGATCGCTGTGGAACACAACGGTGTCGCCGCCATGCCCGATGATGGGAAGACCGTTGAAATCGTCTTGGTAGAAGCCGAGATCGAAGCCGGGCAACCCCGGCTCCGGCACCACCTGCTGCGTCCACATTTCGTCGATCGTCGCGGGCTTGAGCAGCTGGTAGCCCTCGTAGTTTCCGTGGTTCAAATACGCGAGGATGAAGTGCGCCATGTCCATACCGGTGGAGCTCGATGCGCCCGCCGGCGCCGTATCGACGTATTCGAACGGCTTGGTTTTGCCTTCGGAGGCGTTGAGGTAGCCGGTCGCCATCAGCGGCGCGAGGTTCGGCGGCAGCGGCTGCAGGAACGAGGAATGCACCATCTTCAGCGGCTGGAAGATGTGCGTTGCGATGTAGTCTTCGAACTTCTCGCCCGAGACGCGTTGCACGATGTAGCCCGCGAGCGTCGCGCCGTAGTTCGAATACGCGATCACCTTGCCCGGCGGGAAGATGCGGGTCGGCAGCCGCCGTTTCAGATAGA
>DATKQG010000114.1 GCA_035532835.1 Candidatus Dormiibacterota bacterium | reverse complement strand
AGGCCGAAGTAGCCGTCGGCGAGCGCGGCTTCGGCATGGGTCATCACGCGATCGGGTTCGATCGGAATGGCGTAGCGCGCTGCAAGCCTCGCGATGGTTCGGCAGAGCGCGTCGACAGCGTCGTCGCGGAGCGGATAGGGGCCGAAATCGTGCGGGTTCGCACCGCGCATACCAGCTATTGCGAGCCCCACGGCGTACGAGTTGCGTCCGAAGGTATGCGCGGCGTAGGGGGCGGATGGATTCTCGCCTATGTCGCGCATGTTCTCGCGCAGGTCGTGCGTCCGAACGACGCGCAGGCGGCCGTGCTGCCGCGCGACGCAGAAATGATAGCTGTCGAAGACGCGTTCTTCATCGTCGCCGGTCCAATGGAGGTAGATCGCGTCGATCCGCCCGTCCGGAAGCCCATCGAAAGCGCGCTCTTCTTCCACCCCGTGCTGGTTTTACGTGCGATACGGCGAATCTTGGTGAGACGATGTCTTTCTTTCCGCCAGGCCACTCCTACGATGATGGGGTTCTGCACATTTCCGGCGAGCGTGCCGACCAGCTCGCCGAGACCTACGGCACGCCGCTACTGGTGCTCGATCTGCGCGAGATCGATGCGAGCGTTGCGCGATTGCGGGCGGCGTGCGAACCGCATGGCGTGCGTATCTCCTATGCGGGCAAGGCGTTATTGGTAACCGCCCTGGCGCGGCGGATCGATCGGCTCGGGCTGGCGCTTGACGTAAGCTCGCTCGGCGAACTTGCGACGGCAGAGCGTGCCGGGGTGCCGCCGGAACGCGTGACGATGCATGGCGCCGGAAAGGACGCCGCCGAATTGCAAGCGGCGCTCGACGGGCGGGTGGGGCGGATCATCGTCGACGGCATCGACGAACTCGGCCGGCTCGCGCGGATGCCGGCCTCGAAGCGCGGCGCCGATATTATCCTTCGGCTCAATACGGGCATCGAAGCGCACACTCACGATTTCGTTCGCACGGCGGGCGACGATTCCAAGTTCGGCATCGCCCCGCACGAGGAGGCCGAGGCGCTTCGGTTGCTTGCGAGCGCACCTACGCTTCGATTGCGCGGTTTGCACGCGCATATCGGGTCGCAGATTTACGAGGCGGCGCCTTTTGCAGCGAACGCGCAGCAGTTGGTCGCGGCGATGCAACGCTTTACGGATGCCGGCGCAGCCATCGATACGCTGATTCTCGGTGGCGGATTCGGCATCGCCACGCATCCGAATCCAACCGACGAAACCCTGGATCTCCAGGCCGCGATCGCCGGTATGGTAGCTAGCGCGCGCGAGGCTACGAGTACGCTCGGCCTGCCGATGCCGTCGCTCGAAATCGAGCCCGGACGCTATATCGTGGGGAACG
The DNA here is from genome assembly GCA_035532835.1 of Candidatus Dormiibacterota bacterium. Lineage (NCBI taxonomy): Bacteria > Bacillati > Candidatus Dormiibacterota > Candidatus Dormiibacterota bacterium. Next base: position 25,806 of record DATKQG010000114.1, on the reverse strand, counting down.
CCGGGACCTCGCTATATCGCGTCATGGCGATCAAGCGATACGACCGGCGGACGTTCGTCATCGTCGATGGAAGCATGGCCGATAATCCACGCCCCGCGCTTTACGGCGCGAAGCACCATGTGGTTCCCGTACACGAAACGCCCGGCGGCGTGCACGAAGTTACGCTATGCGGGCGTTCGTGCGAAAATGACGAGCTGGGCGACATGTTGCTGCCGCTGCGCCTTAAAGCCGGCGATCTGCTCGCCATGTGTTCGGCCGGAGCATACACGTACAGCATGGCCAGCAATTACAATCGTTTCTTGCGCCCGCCGATCGTCGCGGTCGGCGACGGACCGCCGCAGCTCTACGCGCGACGGGAGACGATCGACGATCTATTGCGTTGCGACGTCGATGCATAGGATCGTCTGCTCGATAGCCGCGCTTGCGTTACTCTGCACCGGCGCAACCTTTGCCCAAACCGCGCCGATAGCGCCGACGCTGATCGGCGCGCACGTCGGTCTCTATGCGATCGATCTCAGCGACGGTGCGGTCTTAGCGAATCGGCATGCCGACGATGCCTTCATACCCGCGTCCACGATGAAACTGATCGTGGGATCGGCAGCGCTCGACCGCTTTCCGGCCGGCTTCGCTTTCACCACGCGCGCGTGGCTGCTCGGCACGCATCTCTACCTGCAAGGCGGCGGCGACCCAACGTTCGACGACGCCGCGCTTCAGGCGGCGGCGACGGCGGTGGCGGCTGCCGGCGTGCGCGCGATCGATGCAATAACGATCGACGATACGCGGTATACGGGGCCGCATTATCCGCCCGGATGGTCGATCGACGACATGCCCTACGACTATGCCGCGCCGATCACCGCATTTTCGCTCGACGACAACGTCATGCACCTGGAGTTCGCTCCGGCGGCTCGGCCTGGAGAATTCGCCCGCGGCATTGGGCCGGCCGACGCGCCGCTGGTGCTCGGCGCAAGCACGCTGGTAACGGGCGCGCCCGGCTCCGCAGACACTTCGGATCTGCGGCGGCGCTGGGGCCACGCGCGGCTGGAGGCGTTCGGCTCGATTCCTCAAGACGGTCCGCCGGTAACCCTCGACGCTGCGGTGCAACGGCCGCGCGCGTTCGCATATGCGCGCCTGCGCGAAGCGCTCTTGGAGCGCGGCGTTACGGTCGCCGGGACCGCGCCCGCTCCGGGGAGCGTTCCTGCAGGCGCGCGCCTTCTTTGGACGCACGCTTCGCCGCCGCTCGCACAGGTGCTGGCGCGATTCTGGTTGCCAAGCGATAATTTCTACGGCGAGATGCTCGTCAACGAGTTGGGCACGGCGACGACCGGCCCCGGCACGACCCTCGAGCGCGGCATCGATGCGGAGCGCACGTGGCTCGCAGGCATCGACGTCGATCCGCAATCGCTCACGATCGTCGATGGTTCGGGCCTCTCGGAGTACGACCGGGCCACGCCGCGAGCGCTCGTCGCCATCCTCGCGCACGATTGGGCCGGGCCGCATCGCAGCGACGTGCTCGCGGCGTTGCCGCAGGCGGGCGTGCGCGGGACGCTGCAGAGCGCGTTCGTCGATACGCCGTTGCGCGGCATCCTCTATGCAAAGACCGGCTCGATGAACCACACCCGCACTCTGGCGGGCTATCTCATCACGCCGGCGCGCACGGTCGCGTTCGCGCTCATGATCAACGATTGGATGGACGCCTCGCCGGGCGCCGCGACCGCGCTCGACCGAGCTCGCGCCGCGATGCTGGAAGCGCTCCTGAGCATTCCCGCCCACTAGGACGCATCCGGTCGTCCGCGGCCGGCGTTCTAGTTAATGCTATGAAACAAGAAACCGCGACCTTCGCAGCCGGCTGCTTCTGGGGCGTCGAGATGACGTTCCGGCAGATTCCGGGCGTTTTGGATGCGATCGTCGGCTACACCGGCGGCCACACGCAAAATCCCACCTACCGCGAGGTTTGCTCCGACACCACCGGCCATGCCGAAGCGATCGAAGTTACCTACGACCCCGCGCAGGTCACCTACGAACGGCTGCTCGAGGTATTCTGGCAGATGCACGATCCAACGCAGGTGAATCGGCAAGGCCCGGACATCGGCACGCAGTATCGTTCCGCGATCTTCACCCATTCCGACGAGCAAGCGCGCATCGCTCGCGCGTCGCGCGATCGCGCGCAATCCGATTTTGGACGACCGATCGCAACCGAGATCGTCCCGGCAACGCAGTTCTATCGCGCCGAAGAGTACCATCAGCGCTACTTCGAGAGCCATAACGTGACGTGCCACGTGCCGGTCCGATGAAGCGCGCACACTTTTTTACGAGCCTGGCTGCCGTTGCGGCCGCCGCCGCCGTGCCCGCCGGCGCGAGCGAGCACTATGCGGTAACGCACACGGACGCTCAATGGAAAGCGCTGCTCGGTAGCGATCGTTATTATATTCTGCGCCAAAACGGCACGGAGCCGGCATTTTCAAGTCCGCTGATCGGCGAAAAGCGGCCAGGGCTCTATCATTGCGCGGGCTGCAAGTTGGCGGTCTTTACGTCGAAGACCAAGTACGATAGCGGCGACGGGTGGCCGTCGTTCTGGGACGTTCTACCGGGAACCACGCGCACGCGCGCCGATCACGAACTCGTCGAGGAACGCACCGAGGTGCATTGCCGCCGATGCGGCAGCCATCTCGGCCACATCTTCGACGATGGGCCGGCTCCCACGCATCTGCGTTACTGCATCGACGGACTAGCGCTTATCTTCGTCCCGGGCGCCGCATAAACGCCGCCGCCCTTATGGGGCGTGGGTTGCAAAGAGCGGCAACATCGGCTGCACGCCGGGGTCGCCGGCATGGTTGAGATACGTGTGGATTCCGAACGCGTCTTCCACGGTACGTAGCAGCGAGTAATGCGTGTACGGTGTCGGGTCGCTGATGCCGCGCGGCCCGTGATTCGTGATGACGACCGTGGCGACGTGCCCGCCTCCGCCTTCCTTGCCGTTGTGCCCGTCTTCGTCGAACGTGATAACGATGGCGGTATTTGAAGCCGCCTTCCATACAGGTGAGCTCATGATCTCATGGACGATGGCGGCGGCGTTTCGATCGCCGCGGGAGATGAGTGCGGGAATATTCGCCGACCAGCAATCGAACGGTTGTAAGTGCAGCAATCCGTCACCGTGCATTTCGTTACAGATATTCGGAATGACGAAGGCGAAATTGGGAACGTTGCCGCTACGCAGATCGCTCGCGAGCCGGTCGAACCCGACCAGACGCTCGTTACGGTGCGGGTCCTTTTGGACCGAAGCAAAGTTGATGAATCCCGAGTGTTTCGAGGCGTAGACAATTAGGTTATGCGGCAATCCCTTGGCGTGCGGGTCGGCGGCCACCACCGCCAGCGAGCCCGGCTCGGGGATCGATTCGCTGTAGCCTTTCCATGTGAGGCCCGCGTCCTGGAGTTGCGTCGCCAGATTCGGGCCGGCGATCGTATGGTCCACGTATCCCGCATCGTCCGAACCCGGGCAGTAGCGCGTATCGTGAGGTTTACAGTAGTATGCGTCGTCGTCGCGGATGCCGAACGTGGAGCCGCCGATCATCGCGACGTAGTTGGGCTCGCTGGGATGCGCCACCGCATCGTAGTGCGTCGCGACACCGTAGGCTTTGGCGAAGGCGTTGATGGAGGGCGCGTGGCTGTTGCCGATGATTTGCGAATAGTCTTTGTTTTCTTCCACGATCACAAATACGTGCGCGTATCGTGGCATCGCGCGGTCGCGCGCGCTCATTTGCGAAGCATCCGCGCGTGCCGCGAGCGCGCAAGCGAACGCGCACCCGAGCAACGCCGCGAAAATGCGCCGGCCCGCTCGGGCCACTATGGACGACCCGGCCGTTGGGTTCGCGCGTCCGGCTTCTCCGCCTCGCGCTTCTCCGCGTCGCGTTGCGCGTCTTCCTCGTGAAAACGGCGAAGCGCTTCAAAGCGCTGGTCGTCGTCAACCCCCAGGGCCGGGTCGATCCCGAGCTCGCGCACCATTTCGTCTCCGATATCGTCGTTCATAGGTCCTCGTTTCGCACTCACCACGCGAGCATCGCCTGGGTCCGGCCTACAGGCCGGGCAATCGACCAGTCAATAATCGAGCGGACAGCCGCACGGCCGTTGTTCCAACATCTTCCCTGGGTTCGCTCCGTCATAACGTATTCCGTCCTTCACGGCGTTCATCGTGGAGTCATCGACGTCCGATAACTTCATAGCTATGACCGGCATTGCGGCCTCGCTCGTGCGAGACATCGCACTCTACCTGATCGCCCTTCCGGCGCTGTTTGTGGCGCTCGCGATCGTTCGGCGCAGGGCCTGGTGGGGCGATCTGCGAGCGGCTGCACTGGGCGGAGCGTTCACCATCGCTTTGGTCAAAATCGCGGGCGCGCTATACTTCCACGAACGGCCCTTTGTCGTCCAGCACGTCGCGCCGCTCATCGCGCACGCGCCCGATAATGCCTTCCCCTCCGACCATTTGGCGGCGTGCGGCCTGGCCGTGGCCTTTTTGATCGGGCGCGACCGCCGTCTGGCGATCCTTGCGACCCTCTGCGCGATTGCGATAGGCTATACCCGCATCGCCGCCGCACTCCACTGGCCGATCGATATTGCGAGCGGATTCGCGCTCGGTATGGCCGCAATGTTAGCCGCCGATGCGCTGCTGCGTCACCTCTTCCCCGTACGGCCCGTACCTACGGCGGAATAGCGTCACAAGAGCGATGGCCCCCTAAAGCTGGAGCGGCTAACTGTCGAAAGTTGATATGTATGCCGCGCTCGTGCAAATGCCGAGCCGGTTTTGACTGCGCCGGGGGAGTCAACACCGCATGTCTTTACTCGATAGCACCCGCGACGGTAGCGTCGCTCACGACGGGCCGTCGCTCGAGTGCCCAACCATGGTGAGAGGCACCAATTCTACGCCGACGATGGCTATCGTCGAGCACCTCGCCGCGACCACGTGCATCTTACGGTCGGTTACGCGCTTCGATGAAGGCGAGTTGCTGACGTTCACCCTTACGGTCCAAGGCGCTCCGCAGGTGACCGTGAGCGGCCGGGTGGCCGAGCGTAGCACGAATGGACCGCGTTCGCGCTACGCACTTAATCTAGAACCGATGGAAGCCGGCCAACGCGAAGATATCGCGCAGCTCACGCGCGAGGCGACGTATCGTCGCTCGATCGGCCGGCCGATGCCGGACGTTTCGACCGAAAACGGACTCACACGATCGAGCGTTCGCGTCCCGGTGGATATTCCGGTTCGCTACGAAATCAAGGGGCAAGAATCCGGCGACGGGCGAGCGACAAATCTATCGGCGGGCGGCGTTCTGATCGTATGCGCTGCCGATCTTGCCGTCGGCAGCGCGCTTCATTTGGCGTTCTCGCTCTCACAAGAGGCGCAAGCCCACCCGCAGATCGCGATCCAAGCGCGAATCGTTGCGAGGCAGCCATTACAGAATGGCTCATACTCCTACAATCTTGCCTTTCACGGAGCCGACCCGTCGGTCCGCTCCGCGATCGACCATCATGTGAGAGCCCTGCTGCAGTAAGTTGCTCCGGCTACGGCTTGACGTAGCTCCAGCCTTCTTCTTGCAGCGTCATGAGCCGTGCGACACCCGCCGGCACGATTCGTGCTTCCGGTAGAATCGCCAACTTCTTGCCTTGTTGTTTTTCCATCGTCTGCAACGTTACGTTGCACGCCGAAAAAGTAACGTCGGGAATGCTCGTCTTGATCTGCGCGATACGCGCTTTTACAGGAGAGGTACCCGCAAGGAGCATATTGAGGCCCGGCCCGTAAGCGACCAGTTCGATCTGCACCGTCTCCCCGAGTTTGGTATAATAATTGTCGATATTGACGATGTTATTCAGCGCCAAGTTCATAATTGCCGGATTATTCGCGCTCACCTGAAACACGATGTGGTGCTTGGTGGGAAGCGCCGGCATGGTGGATGCGTGCGTCGTCGCTGCCCGCGCAAACACGATCCCGAGCGCGCAGCAGAGTAGCAGTGCGAACGTGATAATACCACGCCGCGTTAGTGTGTGTTGGTTCACGCAGGTCTCTCCTTAAAAGTAGCAGTGGCCCCGGCCGTGCCCATCATCCGTAAGAGCATGACCGCTAGACGGTATTTCGCGACATTTGTCGCATCCGAGTGCGCTGCCCCCCGACTCGGCGTCATTTCCATCGCGAATTACGCGAGAAGGTATCGCAGAATTCGTTTGTGTCACCTAAGTCGGATTCGTTTTCCGGTTACAAGGCCACCGCCGAAGGGAGCGCCAAGCTCCAGGCGGCCAAAGGAGCCTACATGAAATTAGGAGTCGCCGGCATGGAGCCGGGCCAACGTACACTCAACGGCCCGCAAACCTCGGGCCGAACGTACCGGAACCTTTCCGAGCCCGCCTATACGATAGTGCAAGAGATCGACGTTGCCGTCCCGATGCGCGACGGGATCGCTCTGCTGGCCGACGTGTTTCGCCCCGATAGCGATGCAAAATTTCCCGCCCTCATCGCGGCCTCACCCTATCCCAGACAGATCGAAAACAGCGGCGCGCCGATGGGATTTGTCGAGGCGGGCGCAACAGATTTTTTCGTACCGCGCGGATACGTTCACGTGATTGCAAACGTCCGCGGCACTGCGGGCTCCGGCGGCGAATACAGCTTCTTCGGCCCGGTCGACCGCACCGATGTGTACGATCTGATCGAGTGGGCCGCAGCGCAACCATGGTGCGACGGCACCGTTGGGATGTTGGGAATCAGCGCGTTCGCCATAGCGCAGATTCAAGCTGCCGTGGAAAACCCTCCGCATCTCAAGTGCATCTTCCCCATGGCCGTTACGACCGACATTTATGAAGCCGCTTACCATCACGGGTTGCTGAGCAAAACCTTTATGCTCGCATGGATACGCGCGGTCGGCGTGTTCTCCGGCTTGAGCGATACGTTTCTACGCGGAAAAATCGTGGGATTACTCGAGGACGTGCTACGCAGCCCCAAGGTCCACGCACATTTTGCCCATCGTAACGGCGAAGCGGCGCTCGCGCTGATGGGCCCGATCGTCCAAGGCCATCACAACCCGCATCCGTGGGACGACCTGCTCAACGCCGTCGTTTTCGACCATCAAACCAAAGACGCGTTTTGGCAAGAGCGCGATTTAACTTCGCTCGTCTCAAAGATTCGCGTCCCGGTGTATTTAGGCTGCGATTGGGAGAACGTGCCCATGCATTTGCCCGGAACGTTTACCGCTCTAGATAACATTGCCGAAGGCGTACCGGTGCGCGTGGCCATGCTCGGAAGTTTCGGAATGACCTGGCCCTGGGAGAGCATGCACGTCGAGGCCCTTGGGTGGTTCGACCACTGGCTCAAAGGCCGCGATACCGGGATCATGGAGGGTCCGCCGGTCCGTTACATTCTGCCCGGAGCGGACGACGTATGGCGCGAAAGCCCGTCGTGGCCACCACCGGAAAGCAACGCGCAGGTATTCTTCCTGCGCGGCGATGGCACGCTCAGCCCGCAGAGCGGGCCGCACGATACCGACCGCGTGTACGATCATCTGCCCGAGGCATTAGCTTCCGTGCGAACACCCCAGAACGCCGTGCCGGCGTCGCTGGCGTGGACGACCGCCCCGCTCGCAAACGATCTGGATCTCGCGGGCAAAGTGCGCTTGAGGCTCAATGCGACCATTAGCGGCGGCGACACGAGTTGGATCGTCGCATTGCAAGATGTCGCTCCCGACGGCACCGTGGTGGACGTTACGGCAGGTTGGCAGCGAGCAGCATTGCGCGATTTGAAAACATTCGAACCCGCGCAGCCCGATATTCCGCAACATTACGAGATCGCTTTAGTCGACAATGCCCGACGCTTCAAGGCCGGGCACTCGATTCGCGTGTTGCTTCGCAGCGATGACACGGCCGGTCCGGAGCCGATCATGGGGTTTCGCCACGCGCCGATCGGCATCGCATCCCGCAACGTCATCCACGCGGGTTCGCAGCTATCGATCGACTGTATGAGTTGAGTTCCCTAGGGAGTCGTCTCGCCCGGTGCGGGCTAATCGCCCGACTAGCGAACGCGACGCTAATGCCCCCACCGCGGTAAACCACCAACGGCACGTCGCGCAAACGTGCGCGCGACACCCGCTTCGAAAGCCGCTCAAATGGCCACCTCGCGGCGGCGGAAAACAAAAACGCCCCGTTTTCACGAGGCGTTACATGGAGCCGACGAGCGGACTCGAACCGCTGACCTGCTGTTTACGAAACAGCTGCTCTACCAACTGAGCTACGTCGGCGCGCCAGGTATTTCTCGGGGTTTATGCGGCCAAAATCCCCAAACTCGGGGAGCCGTCGTTGCCCGGGTACCCAACCCGCGCCGAGGCTGGTTCGCCAGCCGCTTTGGCCGCCCTCCACGGAAAATGTCGGAAGCGATTGGTCTCTCCGTAGCCGCAGTTTTCGAGCCTGAGCCTAACCTACCTTGAGGTTCCGTAAGCCTCGAAATTACGCAGCCTTGTAAAGATTGGGACCTCACCCGAATGGACTGGGGTCATCGGAATGAGAACGCGGGGCCCCTGTAAAACGAATCGAGGTGCCGTGCCGGTAGCACAGGGTGTCTATAAGGTTGGGACTGCTCGCGACCGCCGTAGTGGATGAGGGGGACCTATAGACGCCATGAGGAGCCGGCCCGAGATCGCGCGCGATTCTTTCGACGACGCAGATATCGTCGTGCGGTTCTTCGGGAACGTGAGCTTACACATCGACGGCCAGGAATGCCGCTTACGCGTTCCGCGCCGCGCGCTGGAGGTGTTGGCGCTCCTGGCCTGTCACCACGGGAGGCGGGTCGAACGCAACCTCATCAGCCAGGCCCTTTGGCCCGATTCACCCGAGGAGGAGGGACGGGCAAACCTCCGGCGATATCTGCACCTTCTTTCGAAGACCCTGCCGGGCGCCGACCGCTCGCCCTGGTTCCTCGGCGACAAGGTCGCTCTATGGTGGAATGCCGAGGCACCATATCGCGTCGATCTCTTCGAATTCCAGTCTCTCTATACGCAAGGCGACGCGAAATCCGCCTTGGCGCACTATGGTGGCGACCTGCTCATTGGCGCCTTCTCGGAGTGGATCGAACCGTATCGCGAGCGATTTCGCTCGATGGCCTTGCAACTGCTCCGCCAACAAGCCGGCAGTGAAGACCATGCCGAGGCGATCGCAGCGGCGGAGCGAGGCCTCTCCATCGATCCCTATGACGAGGAGATGGTCCGGCGTCTTATCACACGGCGTGCAGTAGCCGGCGATCGTGCCGGCGCGGTCGCGCGGTACCATCAGTTCGGGCGGCGGCTACGCGACGACCTCGGCACGGTGCCGGAGCCGGAAACCTCGGCCATCTTCGAGTCTATTCTAAACGAAGCGGGACGGCGTTCGAACCGCCACACTACGCTGCCAAGGCCAAATACTACGTTCCACGGTCGCGACACCGATGTCGCAACGCTACTACGCATTCTCGATACCGAATCGCTGGTCACGCTCGTCGGCCCCGGAGGTATCGGCAAAACCCGGTTGGCGATCGAGGCTGCGTGGCGCACCATCGATGCATTCCCCGGCTCCGTGTGGTTCGTGGATTTCGGCAGCATCACGCTCGGTAAAGATGCCGTCGAGGCCCTCCGGCGCAGCGTCGGCGACACATCGCAGCATGCAGATCCATTGGAGGCGATTCGGCAACGCTGCGCGGAACAACGCACGCTGTTCATCTTCGATAACTGCGAACGCGTTCTGGGCAGCGCGGCTCGTCTTGCTCGCGACCTGACCGCCGTTTCAAGCACGCGTGTCATTGCAACGAGCCGCCGTGCGCTGGGCGTTCCCGGCGAACGGCAGCTACGCGTCTCTCCGCTCCGCATTCCCGACCTGCGCGGAGATGCCGTCGCGACGATCGCCGAATCCCCGGCGGTTCGACTCTTCGTCGATCGCGCTTCCGAATTGGACGCGTCGATCGCTTTGAGCCACGACAACGCACGCATGATTGCCGACATCGTTTCAAGGCTCGACGGCCTGCCGCTCGCCATCGAATTAGCCGCATCTCGTGCAAGGCTGTTGAGTATCGACGATATCGCCGAGCGCGTCACCGGCAGCATCGACATCCTTCGCCCTTCGTCCGCGCCACGTATCGCGCACCGACACGATACGCTCGAATCCACGATCGAGTGGAGCGTGGCGCTCCTCTCTCCAAAAGCGCGGTCTCTCTTCGCATACCTGTCGATCTTTCCGGGAGCTTTCAATCTCATTGCGGCCGAAGCTGTATGCACGTCTGACGATGTCGGCACCGTAGACGTTCTACCGCTTCTCAATGAACTCGTAGAGGGTTCGCTCCTTTCCATCGAACACCCGAAAGCCGATGCCGTACGGTATCGCATGCTCGAAACGATCCGGCGGTATGCGCGCACGTTGCCGGGGGCCTCTAGCCCGGATGTCTGCGAACGACACGCTAGGCACTTCATGCAGCGCGTGCACAATGCATCATCGGCGCGCAAGATACGCAATGGATTACGCGCCGATCACGACAATTTCATGACGGCCTTGCGCTGGTACGAATCTCAAGCCGACGTTGAAAACGTTGCCGCGCTCACCTTTGGCCTTGCTTGGTATTGGCGGCGTACGGGGCACGTTCGCGAAGGAATCGCGGTCGTGCATCACCTCCTCGATAAATACCTCGGACAGGCTCAACCGCGAGCGCGCGCTGAGTTGACGCGCTCGGCGGGCATCCTGGCGAACGCGCGCGGTGACTGGAGCGCCTCGTGCGATTGGAACGGCCAGGCGGCGATAGCCTTCGCGCAATGCGGCGACCGGCTTGCGGCCATAGAGGCTCGCGTCGGCGTCATACACGCACGGTCGTCATCCGGCCAGCCCATCGCCGAAACCATCGCGCAATACGAAGAAGCGCACGCCGAGCTATGCGCCATCGGCGAAGAGGTGACGGCGGCAGAATTACTGGCCAACATCGGCATTTCGTACTACCTCAGCGGCGACCGCGCGCGCGCGCGTAAACATCTCGTGAGCGCCGTCGCGATCTGTCGGGAACACGGACGCTTGGATAGCGCGGCGCAAACCTTGATCCAGCTCGCTGCGATTTACCGGGTCGATGCCCTGCACGACGAAGCGCTGGCGTGCGTTAGCGAAGGCCTCGCAATCGCGCGCGAGCTCGGCGATCCCACTGCCGAAGCAAACGCGCTGCGCATCTTCGCTCAAGTCAACCTCGACGCGGGACGGATCGAGGAAGCCGGCTCGGCATTACGCACCGCATTGAACGACCTCGATTTCGGATACGAGACGCTCAGTTCGATCTTTACATTGGAAACCGTCGCCGAGTTGTTCGCCAAACAGTGCCGCTGGTTAGAAAGCGCGCGCATCCTAGGGTTGGTTTACCATATACAGCAGCGTCATGGTGTCGGATATCAGAACGTAATGGATAAGAATCCCGAACTAATCTCACTCCTACGGTCGCACCTTGGCGAGCACTTCGAACTCGCCTTCGAATTCGGGGCGACGCTCACGCCTGCTTCGGTCGAAAGAATGCTCGGCTCGGATTCTTGAACGCCCTTGCCTTACGGCAGATTCCAAGCGCCTTTCGACCCCTCGTTCGTCAGCACGGTATTGATGAGATGCCCGGCTAGCGGCACGCCGACACCGGTGACGAGATCGTAGCCTTGTTTGGCTGCATAGCCCACGCCGCTCGGTCCGTACGCGTTGTTCGCGCCATTTGCGCCATAGGTCACGTCGAAGAACGTTGCCGGGTACTGCTTCGCATTTGAATAGATCGAATAGAAGAGCGCGGCGGGATCGCCGAGCCGATAGGGATGCGCTCCGGTTCCCCTTGAGGCGCAGGTGGCATCCGATTTGCATGCCTGAACCACGAGCGCCCACATCGCTGCCATCTGCGGTGCTGCAAGACTCGTCCCACCGACCGGAATGACCTCGACTTGTCCCGGAAACGCTGCGTTCATGACGGTCGACGGCGCGGTATTCGGGTCGGCCATCATTGAAATATCCGGCTGACCGCGATACCCGCCGGTCATCGACGTCACTCCGGCTGCCGTTTGCCACGACGGAGCAAAGAACACGACCGAAATGCCGCCGCCCGATCCGACATCATTCCCAAACATTCCGTTTCCTCCGCCGCTGGTCTGCTCGCCCCATGCGGTAAACTGCGTTTGCAGCGTGCCATCGCCGTTCAGAGGCGCGGTGACGCCGCCGACGGACACCACGTTGGGATCGCCGGCCGGGTAGCTCACGCACGGCGGATTACCAAGATAGAATGCACCAAGTCCGCCGCATTCGTATGCGCCGTTGTCTCCCGACGATGCGAAGACCGACATCCCTTCGGCAACCATCGTGGCCATCTCGACGGGGCCGTAGCCGTAACCCAGAGCAGTGTAGTAACCATTGGACGACACGTACCCGGCGACGCCAAAGGGCTCCCCAAGTCCATAGCTCATCGAAACGATGTCGGCGGAATTGTCAGCGATGATTTGTTGAATCTCCGCATCGGCGAGTGCGATGCCTTCGGCGGGCGTTCCCTGGCCGGCCGGGCACTGAGCATTCCCTTGCGTGATGCCGGTCTGCAAATAGCAGTCGTTTGGATTGTAGCCGAGGTAGAAAAGGACGTTCGCACCTGGGGCGAGCTCCGCGACCGATTCGGTGTCGAGCTGGGCTTCGTAGTCTTCTGGATTGCAACTGGTCAACGGGAGAGCCGACGTATTGCACGGCGCCGTGACGGGCGGCGGGGTTTGGAACCCGCTGGAATAGGGATAGCTCACCGGAGACGGTAACGGCGTCGGCGACGGCGCGCCGATCCCAAGCCCGGTCGTCACACCCGCGTCGGTGACATCCACCTGCGTAACCGTCGCCACGGGCGCGTTAAATATTCTGCCGAGATACGGGACGTCTTGCGCCGAAATCGGTCCCGTGCCGACGATTGCGACATTGACGCCGGTCCCCGAGAACCCTCCGGTATAGGCGCCGCTAAAATCGAATGCGCGCTGCATCTGTTGCGGGGAATAACCGCGTAACTGCGAGTTCGGCGGTCGCAGCATGTAGTCGCGATTCAGTTGTGCATGCACCATGCCGACTACCGCCGCGATCGGCTCCGCGTTCGTGAGATGCGGCGCCTGGATCGGCGCGACGAAGCTGATGTTTCCCGAGGCATATATGCCGAATTTTGTATTGAACGCGCGCTCCATCGCCCCAACCGCACCGGTGACAAACAACGATTCGCGCTGCGGCCAACCGCTCACGTGGATGCCGTAGCCTTTAAAATACGCCGCTGCCGCTTGGTAATCTGAAGAGGTCGCGCCGAAACGATCGGCAATCTGCTGTGGCGTGAGGAAATGGCGATAGTTCCCGGAATTCGGGTCGCTCACGTCGTGTGCGTACTGCACCAAGCCGGTCGCATCTCGCTGATTGACGACCACCTGCATGCCGACGGTCCCGTTCTCGTTGGCCGGACCTTGCAGAACAGAGCCTTTGAGAAGATCCTTCCCCCAAGCGAACGACGCGAGTTGGGCGGGGCCGGTGTACGGAGCTATGCTCGCCGCCGGCGCCGGATTTTGATTAGGAATCGATCCTTTTCCACCGCACGCCGAAATGAGGATCGCGGCGAGCGCACCTGTGAGCGCAAGTACTTTGGAGCTTTTCATCGGTTAACGAACTCCCTTGGCGGCGGAACGGTTCAAGAGGTTTTTTGCTAGGGCACGAATGCGTTTCGCGCGATCGGTTTCGATTGCGGCGACCATGCGCAGCCGTGCAATGGCGATCTCAGCCGTAGAGACGGGATGCAGCGTCGGGCTCTGCCCGCCGGCGCTCTTGCGACCGGCAGCGCTCTGCGGATAGGCGCCTTGCGACGCCAGCGTCAGAGTCTGCGCTATCGTCGTTGTCTGGAGCGCACCCGACCCTTGATAGAACACCGGTGTGATCGTCGTATCCATGCTGTAATCGAAATAGGTGTTGACGGTGCTCGCGAGTTGGACGCACACGGGCCCGAAACCATCGACGACATAAGCGGTCGTCGTCGTGGACGTGACCGTTCCCAATACGGTGTCGGTGCTCTTGAGTTGCTGTTGTATCTCCCTGCCCTGCGTGCCGAAAGCGGCCGGCGCGTTGCACGCCGCCGGAATCGTTTGGGGCCCTAGATCGTTGTCGCTCTCACTGTAGAGCGCGAGCGGGGTCTTGTACCAAATCGGCATCGATGCGAAAGGCGCAGCCGGTGGCGGCGAAGGGGCGCCGTAGAACAGGTCGGCTAGCTGATACGTCACGTAGAGAAACTGCGCGTTTGACGACTGGGCGCTGGGAGGGCTGATGAAATAGTTATCGTAGATCGTTTCGTTCGCCTGGAATCCCGTACGTCCGTTCTCGTACCGAACGATCTGGACTTCGCCGCTACCGTCGGCGTTTTCGCTGAGTATTGCCTTTACCGACGGATAGTCCGTGCCCGTTCCATAGATCTGCTCGGTGTCCGTATAGGTCCCGTCAGCCGCAGTCGTACGCGAAGCGGTTTCACCATCGATGAACGTTTGCGTCATCGATGCTGCGGGGCTATTCGTCCACGATGCACCGGTGGTTTCCGGAAGCTGATCGACGACTTGCGGTGTCGCGTATTGCACGGTGGTCGCATCGCCGACATCATCGACGCTCGAATACCCGAGCAACTGGAACGCGCTACCGCTTTGATAGTAGAAGTCGTTTTTCGACGATAGCGTCTGCGCCGGGTATACGTCGGACTCGAGTGTCTGGAAGTCTTGCACTTGCCCGGCTCCAAACGGATTAGGGGTCGTGATGACGGTCACGTTTTGCTTGATGGTAGCACTCGCTGCGGTCGGCGGTAACGGGCTTGCCACAGGATAAGTGTATGCATCGCTTCGTGCCAACGTCCCGTTAAAGGTAAACGTGTCGCCGCCGGCCGCCGGATGCGGCGGGCCGCTCGGCGCCGGCGTCGGCGTCGGCACGGCCGGCGTAACGGGGACGTTCGGAATGTTCGGCCCCGAGCCGCCGCTCGCGCCGCCTCCGCCGCATGCGGCAAGTCCAAATGCCATCGCGCCGATGGCGATCAGTCGATACTTCGCGTTCATGAGACTCCGTGCGGTCAAGGTTTCAAGCGTGTGCTTCACAATTGCACCTGCTGCATTCCAACGATACCGGAGACGTAGAGCATGCCGGTTGCATGGTCGTACACGATCCCGCCCGTGGGTTGGCCGAGGGCGGCATTAGCACCGATGCCGTCGAGTTGCGTTTGCGCGCAAGCGCTGTTGTACTGCGAGGTTGGATCCGGGCCCGCGACGGTGAAGACCACGCCGGACGTGCTGACCCGTCGCAGCCAACACGAGTCCGCAACGTAGAGGTAGCCGTCATCCGGGTCGTACGCGATGCCCGACGGCGACTTGAACTCAGCGGCCGATCCGGTGCCGTCGACGATACCCGATTTAATGCCGCGCGTACCGCAGCCCAGATATCCGGCGATCGTCGTTACGGTGCCGCCGGGGGTCATCTGGCGCACCGCGCAGTTTGACCTGTCGGCGAAATAGAGATTTCCATCGGTGGAATCGTAGGCGATCCCAATAAACGTCTGCATTCGGGCGAGGCTCCCGGTGCCGTCGGCATGGCCGCAGGCCGGATTCGGCGGCGTCGATCCGGCGATCGTCGTTACGGTGCCTGCCGCCGTCACTTGGCGGATGGCGCAGTTATCCGCGACATACAAAGCATCGGCGGCCGAGTCGTACGCCATGCCGGTGACACCCGTATACGTGCTCGACCACGTCCCGAAGCGGGCTGCGGAACCGGTGCCGTCGGCGAAGCCGCACGCCACCGTCGGCGGCAGGCTACCCGCAATAGTGGTAACCACGCCGGCCGTCGTCACCTGGCGCACCGCGCAGTTCGCAGTATCCGCCATATACAGGTTTCCGTCGTGCGAATCGTAGGCCAAGTTTGGGCTTAGGGCGTAACCGATCTGCGCTGCGGCGCCGGCCCCGTCCACGTATTGGCTCGTGGTCCCGCACGGGCTAGCCGTGCCGGCGATCGCCGTGAATACGCCCGCCGTCGTCATTTGAAAAACCTGGCACTCGTTGGAGACGTAGAGATTGCCGTCGACCGTATCGCCCGCTACGCCGCCGATGTAATTCCACGGGACGCCTATGGTAATCGTTGTCGCCTTTGCGACCGATGCGAGTGCAAACGTTGCCGTCACCGGGCTACCGGTGAAGCTTGGCGTTGCGGTAATCGAAAGTGTCGCGTCACCGCCGCCCGTTGACGAAAGCGTGAAATCGTTGGGATTGTTGTTCGGCGCGGGGGCGATCGCGATGCCGGATCCGGAGGGCGCGCCGCTCACCGTAACCGAGAGCGCCGGCGCACCCGGCCCGACGATGTAGTTGCCGTCCGCATCGGCCGACGTGATGACGAGCATCTGCGGCACGCCCCACACCCATTGCAGGCCCGCGCTCGATGTTAGCGTGTTATTGGCGACGATCGTACCCGAGGGCATCGGCAGCACCTGGATCGCCGCCGGTACGCCCGCTAGAACGACCGGAACCGCCGGCGTTTGCCCGGCGACGAAATTCACGACGATGCTATTTGCGGAGAGTTGGTTCCCCGCGGCGTTCTGCTGGTCGTAGGTAACGAACGTGAGCGTATGCGATCCGGCATTCGCGCTAACCGTCACGGTGCAGTCGAGCGGATAATTTGCACCCGCGCTGCTGCAGTTGGGCGAAGCCGGCAGCAGGTTTTGCGTTACCGCAGAGCCGCTGTCGACTTGCACCGTGATCGATTGCGTGGACGGAGAAACGAAAGCCGGCTTCCGGGCGGACGAACTCGTGCCCGCCTTCGGAATGGCGATCACGATGCTGACGCTGCTTGTCGCACCGGGATTGTTCGGGCCCGACGATGTCGCCGGAAGCTGCGGCGTCGTGCCGCTCCCGCCTCCGCAGCCGGAGAGCACGAACGCGAGGCACGCACTCGTGCCAAGGATCTTCCGCATCATAGTTGCACCTGTCGAAGATGGTAGCCGTCAAGAATGTAGAGCATGCCGTTGCTCGAATCGAATGCCAGGCTCGTGGGGGGGCCAGGAAAATTGGCAACGGTCCCGAGGCCGTTCTCCCATTGCGTTCGACTTGGGCCTGCGCCGGCGATGGAGGTCGCGATGCCGGAAGACGTCACCTGGCGCAAGATCGAATTATCGGTGACGTAGAGATTTCCGTCGTTCGGGTCGTAGACGATCCCCCTCGGTCCGGCGAATCTGGCGGCGCTGCCGGCACCATCGGTTATCGTGCACGTCGCCGTCGGCGGAGCGGCCCCGGCGATCGTCGTTACGACGCCGCCGGTCGTTACGCGCCGGATCGCGCAGTCTGCGCTATCGGTCACGTATAAGTTGTGGTCGCCCGAATCGTACGCGATCCCCGCCACCTGGCCGAACTGCGCGGCACCGCCGGTACCGTCTGTGTAGCCGCAGGTCGAGCTGCCGGCGATCGTCGTAACGACGCCGCCCGGTGTAACCTGACGGATCGCGCAATTATCCCCAACGTAGAGATTCCCATCGCTCGCGTCGTACGCGATGCCGATCGGGTCGATAAAGCGGGCCGAAGCGCCGGTCCCATCCAGCCAGACGCAACTCCCGTGTGCGCCGGCGATCGTCGTGATAGCGGCGCCGCTGGTCACCTGCCGGATCTCGCAATTGAAAGTATCGGCAACGTAGAAATTTCCGTTGCCGGCATCGTAAGCGATGCCTTCCGGGTTGGTGAATGCCGATAAGCCGACGCCCGTTCCGTCCAGCGAACCGCAGGTCGCGCTGCCCGATGCCGCGCCCGCGAAACTCGTAATGTATCCGATGTTCGGAGCGGCCAGTTGGACTTGGCGAACCGAGCACGCCATGGAATCGGTGAAGTATAGGTTTCCGTCGACTGAATCGTACGTGATGCCGATCGGATTGCTATCGATCGTAGCATAGGCGGTCGTCGAGCTACAGGACGAGCAGCCTGGCCCGTCCTTGAAGCCGGCAAAGGAATTTCCATCGATCGTACTGACGAGCACGGTCGAGGTGAGCGCCACGTTTACAACGAGGTTGCCACCGGCGAGCGCCGATGCGGGTGCGGCCGTCACCGCCAGCGTCGCCGTCCCGGCACTCGTCGCACTCAGGACGAAGTCGTTCGGATTGCCGTTTGCAGCGGCAGCGATAGCGATGTTTGCGCCGCTCGTCCCGCCCGTGACGCTCACGCCGAGCACCGGCGCTCCCGGCCCCACGATATAGTTTCCGTCGGCGTCCATCGCGGCCACCGCAATCGTCCGCGCGGCCCCGAAGAAATACTGGATTCCGGAGGTCTGGTCCCCGGATATTCCAGCCGCGCCGGCAATCGGCGCGACTTGCAACGCCTTTGGAACACCGGCGAGCGTCACGTCGATGAGATTTACCTGATTTGCGACCAGCGACTGGGTCACGCTGTTAACCGATAGCTGGTTCCCGGCCGCACTCGTCTGATCGTAGGTTGTGAAGGTGAACGTGTGGCTGCCCGGAGCCGCTACGACATCGACCGTACAGGTGAGTGGCGAAAGCGGTGCGGGCACGTTGCAGTTGGCCGAGCCGGGCGTGAGATTCTGCGCGACCGGAGTTCCGCTATCCACCTTCACGGTGATCGATTGCGTCGATGCCGATACATACTCCGGTTTACGCGTGTGCGCGGTGCTCGCGGCTTTAGGTGGAATCGCGATCACGACTCGTGCGAGCGTCTGCCCGCCGACGGAATTCGTTGCCGCCGGTGCTGGAATCGTAGGAGCCAGCGAAGTACCGGCTCCTCCTCCCCCGCAAGCGGAGAGCACCAATGCGGACAACGTGAACGCACTCGCGGTGAACGCACCGCGACGAGACTGCATCATCAGTTGATTACTCCTTGCGAGATCGTGACGCCGACCGTTACACCGGCACTATTGCCGTTCGAGTCCTTGATCGTGACCGTGCAGCTTCCGGCGTTCTGCGGGGTCACCGTAAAGGTGGCACTCGGACCGCTCGCGCTTGCCGTGGAGACGGATGCAATCGTTCCCGATCCGGGATTGCAGGTGTCCGTCTCGATGAAGCTGCCGGCATAGCCGCTCTCGCTCGCGTTGAACGTCTGATTGTAGGCGCTCCCGGCGGCGAAGAAGTTTAGACTGCTTGGCGTGACGACGATCGGTGAGCCCGGGGTGGCCGTCGGTACCGGCGTAGGGACGGGCGTCGCCGTCGGTGCAGCGGTCGGCGTCGGCGTCGGCGTCGGTGCCGATGTCGGCGCAGCAGTCGGCGTCGGTGCGGCCGTCGGGGCCTGTGTCGGCGTGGGTGCGGCCGTTGGAATTGGCGTCGCCGTCGGCAGCCCGCTCGATGTCGGCGCCGGCGTGGGGCCGCCGGTGAACGCGACCGTCAGTTGCGTCGTCGCTACGCCCGGAGCGCTCGCGGTAATCGTGGCGCCCGAAGCCGGCCGCCCATCGTATGAAAGCGTTGCGGTTTGGCCCGGCTGCGCGATCGTCACCGGGCTGATACTCGCCGTACCGCTTGCGTTCGAAACCGCAAGCGTAATTGCCGAGGCGTATCCGCCCGGCGCGATAATGATGTTTCCATCGGCGTCCATCCCGGTCACCGTGATCGTTGATGTTCCGATACTGCCGGCGGGCAGCGAAGCCGGATTGCCTTGCAGCGCGATCTTGGCCGCAACACCATTAAAGGTAACGCCGATCGCATTGTTCATTCCGGCAATAACCGACTGCGACGTCGAGCCGGTTGAAAGGAGGTTGCCGGATCCGTTTTGGCCGTCGTACAGTGAAATCGTAAAGCTGTCGTATCCGATCGGCGCTTCGATATTGACGGTACACTGACTTGCCGCGCAATTCGCGGTATTCGTCGTCGCGTTGGCGCCGGCCGATGCTACGGAGATTGCAATCGACTGCGTAGAAGGCGACACGTACTTCGGTTTCGCCGACCGTGCAGATGCCGTTGCCGCGCGCGGTACGATAACCGTGAAGGCCACGGGCGCACTTGCCGCGGGCAGCGCTTGCGGGGGACTCGCCGCCGGAAGCGACGCCATATTGCCGCCGCCGGAGCAGGCGGCAAACAGGCTTACACAGCACAGCGCAACCAGTATGCGGTGCATCATTGTCCACCTCCGGTCGTAACCGTTACCACTATTGGCAATATGGCGTTGTGGCCGTTTGCATCCGAAAACGTCGCAGAACACGTTCCGGCACCGACGGGCTGGACGATATATTGGTTGCCGGACGGCGTTATCGTTGCGACCGACGAACAGGTCGAATTCAAGGCAAAGGCTCCCGTGTAACCCGCTTCTGAGACCGTGACCAACTGCGCGGCACTCGGGGAGGTTCCCAGAAACGAGAGCGCAGACGGTGAGACGGTGACCGCGCCCGAACCCGCACTCAAATAGAACAGTTCGAACACGTACGTTTGATTTGCGGCGAACGTCATCGGCGTTTGCGTACCGGCGAAGACGACGATGCCGTTGCCGAGAGTACCGGGGCCCTCAATCACCTGCCACGAGGCCGGCGATTTCGTCGGATCTGCCAGCGCAAGATAGAACGATCCGCTCGGTGCACTCTGAGCGTTCGAAGAAGACCGTAATGCCGTCGGCGTGGGTAAACCGTTCAATGAAAACTGGAATCCCGGCGCGCCGGAGAGGGTCACCGTGGCGCTCATCAAGGCACCCACGAACATTTCGCCGGCGTTCACGAGCGGCGGCACGCCGCTCGGGGCCGATGTCGTGGCGCTCAGCGAGAGCGTAGCGCCGCTTGGCGCGCTCCCGGCACTCGGCACCAACATACTACCGGTAAGCCCGCCGGCTGAAAACGGAATCGCCAGGGGAAACTGTGCAACCGGAATAGTATTCGGCGTGGCGGTCGCGAGCGGGCTCGCGGGAATTGACGGTCCAGAGCCTCCGCCTCCGCCACAGCCGGAAAGGACGGCGGCAAGAACGCAGGCTATGGGCACTTGAATCAAGCGCAGCTTCATCGACGCAGCGTATCAATCGCCCGTCCGAAAACCGTCCGACTTTTTTACTCCGGATCGTGACGGCGGCGCGAACGCCCCCAAGAATGGCAAATGCCCCGAGCCGACTCGGGGCATTTGCTGAACGGACGAGCGCCTCGGAGGCTAGCTTGCGCGGGAGCGTTGCAACTTCTCGAAAAATTCCTCCGGCTCCAACGCCGGCGCGTACAGAAATCCCTGGAAATCGTGGCATCCCATTTCGCGAAGCGCGTGATATTGATCGATGTTTTCTACGCCTTCAGCCGTGATACTCGCCTTGAGTTCCGCCGCGATGCTCATAATCGCCCCGACAACGGACTTATCGTATTGGTCGCTCAAAATGCCGGAAATGAACGTGCGATCGATTTTGATCGTGTCGATCGGAAGCCGGTACGCACAGTTGAGGGACGAATATTCAATGCCGAAATCGTCGAGAGCGATCGAAATGCCCGCACCTCGGAGGTCTTCGAGCACAGAAATGGCTTCGTCGTCACGATCGATGAACGTTCGTTCCGTCAGCTCGATTCCGATGCAAGCCGGTGGGATCCCACATTCGAAGAGCCGCGAAATGATCTCCTCCACGAAGCCGGGGTCGCTGATCTGTATGGGTGCGACGTTCAGCCAAACCTTCGTGCGTACTCCCAACCGTTGCCATGCCTGCAGCTGCGAAAAGACGCTATCGAGAGCCCAATTGCCGAACTGCCGCATCAGCGGACCGTTCTTTTCGATGATCGGGATAAATTCTAACGGCATGACCAAACCCCGGCGCGGATGCTCCCATCGAACCAGCGCTTCGGCACCGCTGATTGCGCCGCTCCGAAAATTCCACAGCGGTTGGTAATGCATGACCAGCTCGGAGTTCAGGATCGCATCCTGCAACTCGAGTTCCAGGCAAAAGCGCTCCGCAGCGGCTAAGCGCGCCCCCTCGGTTACCAGCGATACGCCGCCGCCGCCATACTGCTTCGCGTCGTAGAGTGCCGCATCAGCGCCTTGCAATAGGTCGTCAACCGTAATTCCATCCAACGGGAAGCGGCTGATCCCAATGCTCGCCGTCAAGACGTGCCGCTCTTTTCCCGCTACGAAGGCCCCCACGAAAGCACTGCGTATGCCGTCAGCGATAGATCGGATGTCCGATGAGCCCGATACGCTGCGCACGGCGATGAGAAATTCATCCCCGCCCGAACGCGCGATGAGGTCGTCGTGCTTCAGAACGCTTGAGAGCCGACATGCAATTTCGCGCAGGATGCCGTCTCCTATGTAGTGACCGAGCGTGTCGTTAATCAGCCTAAAGCGATCCAAGTCGAGGAATACGAGCGCGACGCCGGAGCGCGAGGACGGGTCCTCCAGTAAGCTTTCGAGTTTGCTAAGGAAGGCGTGACGCGAGAGGAGGCCGGTGAGCGCATCGATCGCATCGGACGATTGCGCGCCGGCATCATCCGGCCGAGTCTCGCAGGCTTCGATGGTGGCTTCCAACAAGACCGCTCGGCGTTCTTGACCGGCATGGTGAAAGCTCCCGCGCTCTTTCACATACCTTTGCGCATGATCCGCGGATCGCAGACGATAGGTCACTTCGTACGCAGAGGCGCTTTGAATCGCGACGTTGACGCTGCGCCCTAGTAGCGGGAGATCGTCGGGGACGACGTACGAAAGATACTCC
Source organism: Candidatus Dormiibacterota bacterium (assembly GCA_035532835.1). Classification (NCBI taxonomy): domain Bacteria; kingdom Bacillati; phylum Candidatus Dormiibacterota; species Candidatus Dormiibacterota bacterium. Next base: position 3,154 of record DATKQG010000114.1, on the reverse strand, counting down.
GATCGTGAGTATATGCGCCCATCACACCCCACGAGTTCGGAGAGTTCGGGTGACCCGCGAAAAGAGCCGGTGGAAAGCTCGAACAAATATCGCGCGCTCGAGGCCTCACTCATGCCCCACCTGCACAGGACGCGACGCGCCGGCCGCTCATTAAGCTCCGCAATGCATGGTGCATGCCGGAAACGTAGCACGCCCATCGTCCGATAAGCGTCCGAAGATCACCGCACGCGGGCTAGGCCTTCGGTTTGTACGCGAATCCTTGAATAAATGCTTTGCCCGTTCCGCGGTCGCCCCAGACGGCCCAGATGTTGCCGGTCTTCGGGTCGATCGCGGTCGTATGGAAGCCGTTCGCGACGACCCGAGAAGCCAGCAACTTCGGCGTACCTGACCCAGCGACCGAGAAGAGCACCAGGCTCCTACCCGCGCATGCAAGCCAGCCGCGCGATTGGTCGAAACTGCATTGATCGACCTTGCCGGGATAGGCGATCTTATGTAAAAGCTTGCCGCCGCGACTGTAGACCGCAAGCGTACCGTTTTCACCCGCGGCAATCAGCGCGTGGCCCCGCTCATCGTATTGGAGCGGATGATTGTTGCTCAGCTGCGGCGTTGCGAAGACGCGTGCAACCTTGAGCGTGTGCGGATCGATCACCGCAATCTCGCCGAGATTCGAAATGTTCTGATAGACGTCGTGCGTTTGCGGATCGATCTGTATGTACTCCGGTTTGTGCCCGGGCAGCGCCACGGTGGCGATCACCTTGAACGTTGTCGTGTCGATGACGAAGATTCGCGTCCCGTCGTCTTCGTCGGCATAGATGCGCTTGAGGGTCGGGTCATAGGCGATGGCGTCGACGGGCCCCGCCACCTTTACGGTTCGCAGCACTTTCATGGCCACCGGATCGACCTCGCTCACGCTCTGCCCGCGGCCGTTGCCCGTATAGACGTGCCCGTTCGCCGGATCGACGGCCACCCCGGCCATCGGGCCGACCTGCACGAGGCCGAGTACCTTGCCCGTATCCGCGTCGGCAACCAGCAGCGCCTTGGCGCCGCCGTGGGCCGCGTAGACGCGCCGGCGGACCGGGTCGACGGTCACGTAATCGAATCCGCCGCCGGGCGTAACGGCCTGCGGTGCTGAGATCGGGATCAACGGCATCGGGTCATACTCCTATGAAGCGGCGAGCCTACGACGGCTTCACCTCGGTGTCGTGAAAAGTGCCTCGTTTGGCGGTGGTATCGAGCTCTAAATCTTCAAGCAGGTAATAGACAATCTTGCGGTCGTCGAAACCGACCTTGGCCAGTTCGCGCCCGCCGATTTCGACCACCTCGTGGATGTGCCCGGTCTGGCCGGCATAGGTATAGTTGACCGCGGTATAGTTCGGGTCGTTGGGCTTGGGATGCGGGATCGCGGTGACGCCCCGCAGCGGCGTGTTGTGCCGGTGCATGCCAGGCCCGTTCTACGCCGGGCCCCGATTCGCTTCGCCCGGGCGAAAAGAGGGGTCGTCAAAATGCGGATTGCATGATGAGGGATGGTCATCGCATTCCGGGGCAAACACCCCAAGATCCATCCCACCGCGTTCGTCGCTCCCACCGCCGTCTTGATCGGCGACGTGGAAGTAGGCGAGGAATCGAGTATCTGGTTCGGCGCGGTTTTACGCGGCGACAACGGGCCGATCCGGATCGGTGCGCGTACCTCCGTGCAAGATAACGCCGTTCTCCACGTCACCACGCTCACGCAAATCGACGATGACGTAACGATCGGCCACGCTGCCATCATGGAAGATTGCCATGTGAAGCGCCACGCGCTCATCGGCAGCAACGCCGTGTTGCTGAACGGCTGCGTCATCGGCGAAGGTTCGCTCGTGGCGGCGGGCAGCGTCGTCGGAGAACGCGTGGAGATTCCCGACCACGTTCTCGCAGCCGGCGTTCCCGCGAAGGTCAAGAAGCCGATCGAAGGCGAGGCCGCAACCTGGATCAAAATCGCCGCCGAGGAGTACGTGCATCTTTCGCGTGCCTATCTCGCCGAGTCCATCGGAACCCCCGCAGAGCATACGGAGCAATCATGACGCTCGTCCGGGATACCGTCGCCGCATTCATTCAAGAAGAGGGCCATAAAGTCGACGTCTCCGTGATCGACGAATCCGAGGGCGTCGCCGAATTGCTGTTTCGCACTCGCGGACAGGTGTTTTCGGTAACGACCCACGAGCGCAACCCGGACTTTTATACGCTGGCCACCGCCTACGAAATCCCCGACCTGGCGCGCGAAAACACCAACAACACCGAAACGCTCGCGATCGTACAGGGCGAATATCCGGAAGTGCAGTTCACGATGGCGCACGACGGCGGCCTCTTCATTGCGGCGGCGCAAGAGCAACCCGGATCGCCGGAAGCCTTTACGAAAGCGTTTTGGGACGTCGTCAATCGCGTGCGCGATGCCGGAAACACCGCCATCGAGCGCATCGTCGACCGCACTGAAAGCAAAGCCGCCGCCGATAAGTTCATCAACTCGCTCACGATGGGAGAGCGATGAACCCGGACGACGTCGGCGATTACATGCTGCCGCTCGAAGAAGCGCTCGACGACGAAGGCCTGCTCTTCACCCGCGACGACGACGACGACGCGCTACGCATCGCCTTCAAAAGCGAAGGCGACCGCTACTTCATCATCAGCTATCGCGACGATCCGTCGTTCGTCATGCTCGGCTCGGGTTGGGCCCTCCCCGCCGAGATCGATGTAGACGACGCCGTCGATGTCGCCAACGGATACAACGTCCGCAAAAAATTCGTCAAGACCGCCGTGTGGGAAGACCAGCGCGACGTCCTCTTCACCGTAGAGCTCTGCGTCAGTTCGGCCGACGAAGTCCGCCCGCACGTCGGGCGCCTACTCGACGTACTCCGCGAAACCGCGGCCGAATTTTTCGACGATCTCCGCGAAGACGACGACGATGACTAGCAAGCGCGCCATATCGTCGCAACGCGCATATTACGCTTCGTAGTAGATTTCGATCTCGTAGTTGTCGGGATCGACGAAATAGATCTGTCGTTCATTGCCTTCGCCGAAGGGGCCCGACATGATGTTGACGCCGCCGGCGCGCAAGCGTTCCGCCCAGGTGTCGACGTCTGCGGCCGACGCAACCTGGAAACCGAAGTGAAACTTGCCG
>DATKQG010000113.1 GCA_035532835.1 Candidatus Dormiibacterota bacterium | reverse complement strand
GGATTATCGCCGACGGTTTGGTCGAAGACCGTGTAATGCTGCGCGGTTTCGCGGAAGGTTTCCGGATCGACCGGCAGCGGAAGCGTGAAAGACCCGGCCTGGACGTACACCGGAATGCGGGCACTCCATGGATCGAGCCGATCGTTCACCCACGCGTCGCGCAACAAACCGTGCATGCCGCCGTCAACGGCATATTGCTCGACGAAGTAACTCGCGCGCGTGCCGATCGCCCCGGCCGTGAAGACTTCGATCTCGTCGACGATGGCCTTGGGCAGCCCCTGCCCGCCCTCGCCGCTGCCCTGACGCATGCTGGAAGCTACTAGGTTCACTTTGACCGCGATCGGCGTGGCCGGCCCGGGCGCAACCCCCGGGATACGATCGCCCGAGGCCAAAAAGTGGGCGCCGAAGTCGTTGAGGTGCGGAACGACCGTATGACACTTTTCGCACGTCACGCCGTACTGATGCGCAAAGAGCGCGATGCCCAAGATCATTTCAATTAGGTTCACCGACCTACAGTATTAGGTTTACCTAATACTGTCAATATCCGATGCAACCGCCTCGTGCTCGGATCGATCATGCGGAGCATGAATATGCGTAGTTTTCGGGTTTCGTCGCCCACGGCCGGGCAGGTTGAATTAGCAGAGGTTCCGGTGCCCTCGCCGGGCGCGGGAGCGGTTCGCGTGAAGATTGAGGCATGTGGGATCTGCCACAGCGATGCGCTCACCGTGCATAACGTGTGGCCGGGCATCGAGTTTCCGCGCGTGCCGGGCCACGAAATCGCCGGGACGATCGATGCGGTTGGCGGCGGCGTCGTCGGCTGGAATGTCGGCGACCGGGTCGGCGTCGGCTGGCACGGTGGCCACTGCGGGCATTGCGACCGCTGCCGCCGCGGCGATTTTCTCACGTGCAGGGAGTTGCAGGTTCCGGGTATCCGCTACGACGGCGGCTACGCCGAGTACACGATCGTTCCGGCGGTCGCTCTGGCCCGTATTCCCGATGGGCTTACGGCCGCGGAAGCGGCTCCGTTGATGTGCGCGGGCGTCACTACCTTTAACGCATTACGCAATAGCGGTGCGCGGGCGGGCGACCTCGTGGCTATTCTCGGCATCGGTGGGCTCGGGCACCTCGGCGTGCAATACGCAGCGAAGATGGGTTTTCACACGGTTGCGATTGCGCGCGGTGCATCGAAACGCGCGCTCGCGCTCGAACTCGGAGCGCACGCATACATCGATAGCGCCGCTTCGAATATCGGCGCGGAGTTGCAAAAGCTCGGCGGCGCGACGCTCGTTTTGGCCACTGCAACCTCGGCGAAGGCAATGGAGCCGGCGATGAACGGCTTGACGATCGACGGCCAACTGCTGATCGTCGGCGCGTCGATGGAGCCGATGGCTTTGCAGACCGTGCAGATGATCGGTGGCCGCCACTCGGTGAAGGCGTGGCCGTCGGGGACGTGCGTCGATTCCGAGGACACGATGCGCTTTAGCGTCCTCACGGGCGTTCGCGCGAAGATCGAAACGATGCCGCTCGATCGCGCGCCCGAAGCGTATGCGCGCATGATGAGCGGAGATGCTCGCTTCCGCGTCGTGCTCACCACCTAACCGATTGCAGACCAACCTCGCGCCGCTCTTTGCGGGACGACTGCTGCGGAGCCTTTCGCAAGGCTACCTGGCAATCGTCGTGCCGCTCTATCTGCTCGCGCTCGGGTACTCCGCTTCTGCGGTTGGACTCTTGCTGGCGATCGGCGCGGGATCGAGCGCCGTACTCACGCTCGGTGTGGGATCGCTCGCCGATCGTATCGGACGTAAGCCCGTGCTGGTGCTCTTCGGAGCGCTGACGGCGGGCGCCGGCGTCGTCTTCGCGTTGCAGGCGAATTACGTCGCGCTGGTTACTGCCGCAGCGCTCGGCACGATCGGCCAGGGTGGCGGCGTCGGGAGCGGCGGCGCGTTCGGGCCGTATTTCGTGGCCGAACAGGCGCTTACCGCGGAGCTTGCGGGCGACGCGCGGCGCACGCATGTGTTTGCGCGTCTCTCGCTCGTCGGCACGTTCGGAAGCATTGCCGGCGCGGGCATCGCAATAGCGCCGCATCTACTGCGAAGCTTTGGATACAGCGGAGCGTCATCGTACGCGCCGTTGTTTTGGTTGACCGCGATCCTCGGGCTCGCGCTGGCGCTCGTCGTGTTGCCGATTCGCGAAGCGAAGGTGCAACGCGCGCGCGGCGCGCGCCCGCAGCCGATCGCGAAGACCACGTGGCCGCTGATTCGGCGTTTCATGGTGACGAACGCCACCAACGGCCTTGCCATCGGGTTTCTCGGCCCGATTCTCGTGTTGTGGTTTCACGAGCGTTATGGGGTTGGAGCCGCGCCGATCGCGCAACTCTACGTTGCGATCAACGTGCTCTCGATCGCATCCTATCTGGGCGTAACGCGTATCGTGCGGTTCTTGGGCGGCGCCGTGAAGACGGTGGTTGCGCTGCGGGTGCTTTCGTGCGCGCTCTTGGCGCTGATCCCGCTCGCACCGACGTTCGCGATCGCGGGGATCATCTACGCGGCGCGCATGATGCTCAACATCGCGACGCTACCCGTGCGTCAATCGTATGCGATGGGTATCGTTCCGGCCGACGAACGCTCGCGCGTCTCGGCGCTTTCGAACTTTCCCGGCCGCGTAGCGGCCATGGGCGGCCCGGCAACGGCCGGCGTGCTGATCGAGCACGCGTGGATCGGCCTGCCACTCGAACTTGCGGCCGCGCTTCAGCTCCTCAATGCGGGATTGTACTGGATCTTCTTTCGTGAGATCCTGCCGCCCGAAGAGGAGCTGGAAGCGCTACCCGCGCTGTAGGGTTAGCCGCGCGTCGATGCGATGACGCCGAGTGCCGAGGCATACCATGCGGCGATGGCGGTTGCCAAGCCGAGGTAGCCACCGACCATGCTCAGGGTAGGATTCGACATGAACGCTCCGGCCGCTAGGACGAAGAACGTGATCGTCAGTATGACGAACACGGTGAGTACCGGCTTGCTCAGGCGTAGCGCGGCAATCGTCATGTACGCGGTGAAGATTCCCCACGCAAGCAAGAAGAATCCGATCGCGCTCGGCGCGGCCTCGGGCGGGATCTTCGCTGCGAAGTAGGTGATCAACAGGAAGAATGATATCCAGAAGGCGCCGTACGAGGAAAACGCGGTCGCGCCGAACGTGTTGTTGCGTTTGAATTCCCACATTCCGGCGCACAGCTGCGTGACGCCGCCGTAGGCGAACGCAAGGCCGAGAACGGCCGCGTCGCCGCCTTTGGGGATGAGCCCGGCGTTGGCCGCCGAGAGCACGAAGGTGGTGAGTGCGAAAGCTGCCAGCCCTAGCGGTGCAGGGTCAGCAACGGATGCATTTGTGGAAGTCACAGCCACGATGTTTACCCTCCTAGAGAACGTGCAATAAATGCTTGCTTGGCTACCAAGAGGCAGAATCCGTTTACATGCTCTTTACTGTTGCGTGGGGATCAGATTCACGATGAGCACCCGGATGAGCCCGGCCACCGGAACGGCCAGGAGCAGACCCGGGATCCCCATCAGTTCGCCGCCCGCGAGCAACGCGAGCAACACGAAGAGCGGGCTTAGCCCGACGCTCTCGCTGACGATGAACGGCGAGATTAGATGCCCTTCGATTTGATTGATGGCGACAAAACCGATGACGACGAACAGCGCGTTCTGCCACCCGTTGCTGAACAGCGCAATCGCTACCGCGGGAATCGCTCCCGCAATCGCCCCGACATACGGCATGATCTCGAACAGGCCCGCCATCAATCCGATCAGCACGGCGTATTGCACGTGCAGAATTAAGAGCAGAATCGTCACGAGAACGCCTACGATGGCCGCGACGATCAGTTGCCCGCGTACGAAGCCGCCTAGGACCGTATCGAAATCCTTGACGATTTTAGCCACCAGCGGGCGGCGCGCGCGCGGCACCATTGCTAGAATCGATGCGTGAACGCGCTCCGCGTCCAGCAGCAGATAGGCCGCAAAAATCGGCACGATCACGAACAGCACGACGATCGATGCGGCGGAGAGGACGAAGGCGAAAACGTGCGTGGTGGTCGCACCGCCGTAGCGCTCGATCAGCAGCGTCATTTCGCTCGGCAGATTCGCCAAATAGGCGGTGGCCTGTGGTGGAAGGCGTGCGACGATCGGATTATTCGGGTCGGCGAGCGTCATGCGCGCGTTCTCTATCAGCCGCGGCGCATCGTGCGTGAGTTGCTGAACGTTCTGCGTGGCAAGCGGGACGACGACGGCGATAATGCCGAACAGGACGCAGCCGAATGCGAAATAGACCGCGAGCAACGAGGCCCACATCGGGAGCCTCCGCCGCAGGCTTCGTACGGCCGGATAAATGAGGTAGCAGAAGAAGACCGCAGCGAGCACGATCGTCGTGACCGTTCGGACCCGCCCCAGAAATTCCAGAATCTGCACGAGTGCGAATACCGCGAGCAGCACGATCGCAACGATGTGAAATGCGTAGGCGGCTTGGGCATTGCGGCGCGTGCGGGCTTCGCTATCGTCTTTCATCGTTTCGTTAAGATTCGCCCGACATCGCGCCGGGCCCCCAGCGCCCCCAAGAGTTTCGGGCCTGCTCCGCGAACGAGGGGCGCGATGGACGGCAGCGTCGTTCTAGAGGTCGCCCCAGGCGCTTCACAACCGCAGGTGCTTGCAGCACTGCGGGAGTTCGGTGCGATCTCACGCGTCGCCGAGGCGGCTTGGGAGTTTTCGTGGATGCCGGTCCCGAGTACGAACGTCGCGCGCCTCTCGATCGTGCATCTGATCGGCCGGCGCCGCTTCCGGTGGTCGGTTGACGGCCTCGATCTCATCGTCGGGTCGCTCTTGGCCAATGTTGCCAATCTCGCGCGCATCGCCGCGATCTGCGAACGATTGGTCCGCGCGGGCGTCGTGGGACGATTCGTATGCTTACCGCCCGAAGACGCAGACGACGCGTTTTCCACGGAGTCGCTTCAAGGCTCGGCCGCATATCTCGCAGCACCGGGAGCTGCGAGCGACATCGAGACGATCGTCCTTGGCCTAACGGCGTTCCCAACCGCGAGCATCGCGCGCCTAGCCGGGACCGGCACGCCGGGCGAGCGCGAATTGTTCGCGCGCCTCGCGGGTTACGTCAACGTCGTGCAACATCACCGCGAGGAGAGCGCGCAGTCGGCGGCGGCCTTAGCCGCGAGCTTCGGCAGCGCGGAGGGCGACGAAATTAACGAGCGTTTGATCGGTGCGATCGAGGCCCTGCGCAATCGTTCGCGCGAGAGCGCATAGCATCATCGGCGCGCCATGGTAAAGAAGGCCGTCACCGCGCACGTGAATTCGCCCGCCGCTTCGGCTTGCAGCAGGGAGAGTAACCACTCATGCGCGTCGTCCACCTCAACCGCCGCGGCTTCCAGCGCGTAATCGATGCCGGCGTTGAGGAACTGCGAGAAGGCCGTCGTGAGGTTCGGCATCGCGGCCAGCGCATGGGTCGAAATTTGCGTGAATCCGGCCCTGCGCAGCCATCGGCGATGCTCGCTCCCTGCGCTGCCGCTAGCCAGGCGCTCCGCATAGGCATGAGCGATACGGCGCGTGATTTCGGGTCGTCCTCCGGCTACGGTGAGGGTCTCCCAATCCTGGTCGATCAGCAGCACCGAGCCTCCCGCTTTACTCACGCGGTATAACTCACAGGCGGCCGCAGCCGGATCGTGTAGATGTTGAAAGACGCGTTCCGCGCGGCACGCGTCGAACGAGCCGTCTTCGAAGGCGAGACTCGCTACCGCACCTTGCTCGAAACGCACGTTGGGCGGCCCTCCGCGGCGGCGTGCCTCCTCGATCATCGCTTTACTGGGGTCGATTCCGGCCACACTCCCGCCGGGGCCCACGAGTGCCGCGATAGCACGAACGTCGTCGCCCGTGCCGCAACCCGCGTCGAGCACGCGCATATTCGGGCCGATGCCTTGCGCCCGATAGCTCTCGCGCTTATCCTGCGAAGCTAGGTCCGTGGCGAGATCGAGGTAGGCGATGAGGGCACGGGTATCGTGCGCGTCGACATCGGAGAATTCGCCTCCACGCACCAGCGGTCGGTCCATGGCCGCAGCTATGCCTGGGGGCGGGGCCGGGTTCCTGCGATGCGTTGGTGAAGGCTCCTCTGTCGCCGTCCGCTCAGCGGCGCGGCAAGGAGTACAGAATGAAACGCATCTATCCGATCATCGGCCGAGTACTGCTCCTGGCGGTACTGGCGGCATTGCCGGTACAGGCGCTCGCGGCCAGACCCCATCCGATCAAGGTCTTGACGTGTAACCCTTCGCGCGGCAGCGCTTTTGCGCCGGGATACGTGCCTGCGTACTATCCGGTCGGTCCCTACTATTGGGCCGACGTCTATGGGCAGCGCTACTATCAGGTGCCGCTGCACAGCAACCCCAGCCTCGGCATCGATTACGTTAACCAAACGCAGATCGTAATCAAGGAGATCGAATTTGGGCTGGTTGCCAAGGGTAGTCTCGTTGCCGAGGTGCGGGATGTCGGGACGTTCTCGCCGGGGGTCGAAATCCGGCATGAGTTCGGCATCAGCCCGAACGTTTTTCCGCTCGGGACGGGCCTCGCGCAGTGCGTCCCTCTACGCATCAGATTCGAGGACGGGACCACGTGGGAGAATCCGCATCTTCCGGCTTTGCGGCGCAGCATCTACCGCCGCCCGTAAGAGCGCGCATCCTGCCCACCTTTCGGGGCGTTCTAGGAGATAATGGAAAATCAAGATCGCCCCAGCGTCGTTAAAAGTGAAGCGGAGTGGCTAGCTGAGCTTGGCCCGCAGCGCTATGCCATTCTGCGTGAGGCCGGGACCGAGCGCCCGTTCACGGGTTCGTTGCTGCTGGTCGACGACGACGGAACCTACGTGTGCGGTGCGTGCGCCGCGCCGCTCTTTACCGCCGATTCGAAGTTCGAGTCGCACTGCGGGTGGCCGAGCTTTACGCACCCGGAAGAACAGCGGAACGTGCGCTTGATCGAAGACCGCAGCCACGGCATGGTGCGCACCGAGGTGCGTTGCGCGCGCTGCGATTCGCACCTCGGCCACGTCTTCGACGACGGCCCAGGGCCCTTGGGCTCGCGGTACTGCATTAATTCGCTCTCGCTCGATTTCACTCCGAAAGCCTAGGCCGCGTGTTCGTCGAGGCCGCCGGGCGACGGGTGGACGCGCAATGGATCGCTCCGCGCATAGATGGCGCGCCGACGTTGGTTTTTTTGCATGAAGGGCTCGGCTCGATCGGGCTCTGGCGCGATTTTCCGCAGGCCATCGCGGACCGCACCGGCTTCGGCGCGCTGGTCTATTCGCGTTACGGCAATGGGCGGTCGCAGAGCTTATCGGCCCCGCGCGACGTGCGGTACATGCATGACGAAGCCTCGATCGCGCTGCCCGAACTTCTCGACCGTTTCGAGATCGAGCGCGCGTTATTGGTCGGCCACAGCGACGGCGCGTCGATCGCGCTTATCTACGCAGCCGAACACCCCCGGCGCGTCTCGGCGGTGGTCGTCGAGGCACCGCACGTATTCGTCGAAGAGCTCTCCGTCCGCAGCATCGCGGAGATCGGCGAGCGGTATCGAAACGGCGATCTGCGCGAACGCATGGCCCGCCACCACGACGATGTCGACGCAACGTTTTTCGGCTGGAACGACATTTGGCTGCATCCCGATTTCCTCGCCTGGAACATCGAGCCAGTTCTAACGCGCATCGAGGCTCCCGTCTTGTGCATCCAGGGCGCGCAAGACGAATACGGAACGCTCGCGCAGGTCGAGGCGATCGCCCGCGACGTAAAGGGCCCCGTAGACCGGGTCATTCTCGATCGATGCGGGCACTCTCCGCATCGCGAGCGCGAGCGCGACACCACCGCGATCCTCGCCGGCTGGGCAACGGCGTCCGTGAGCTAGTAGCTGGGGTGCCGCTGGCAGCGCTCGACCGAGGGATCGTCACTAGGGAATATTGTGAACACGCTCCCGCGTTGTACTTCGATGTTTTTCCCGTTGTGGAAGTAGTTGAAGATTCCGACGGCGGCACCGACGCCCGGAACTGGAATAGCGCCCAGGAGCCCGGGAGCATCGCCGCTTTTTCCGGTACGGTCCAGGGCGTTCGTGTGGTGATTGAGGACGACACCGAGGTGGGTGCCGTCCGGAAGGACGAGGTATCGCGGCTCCAAGACTAGGGATCCGGCTCGGCCTCCGCGGCCGGCCGGCGATGCGACCGCCACGATGCCATAGCCCATCGTTCTGGCCGGGATGACGACGCGAGCCCCCGCGGTCACGGCATTGACGGTTTGGAATCGGAAGAAATCGCCTGGGCGCGCTTGCGCGGAATTGACGGTGTCCACCATTTCGACCGCTACGACCGCGCATGGATCGAGCGCGGACGCGGCGGATGCCGCGATCGGGAACGTGCCCAATGCAAACAGTAACGCCGATAAGGCCATGGAAGCGAAGCGAACATGCATCCACGCGCGCCTTGGCAACCGGCCCGCGCCTTCCCTTTCGGGCGGGGGTTCCGCATACCGCGAAGAAGGCACGCCTTTTGGAACGTCTGCTAGGAGGGCGGATGAGCGATTCAACTGCGCCTGACGCCTCGGTGCTAGCGCCGAATCTTTCCCTTGCCCTCGAGCGCATCACGGACGGTTTCTTCGCACTCGACGCCAACTGGCATATCGCCTACATGAACGCCGAGGCGCGAAAATTGCTCGACGCGCCGGGCGA
>DATKQG010000112.1 GCA_035532835.1 Candidatus Dormiibacterota bacterium | reverse complement strand
AGCCGGGTTTTTCGCACGATGCGAAAAACCCGTGCGTCCCCGCCATAGTGGTGTCGGCTCCCCAGCCCGCCATCGCCCAAGCGCCACCCGCTACGGTGCAGGCGGTCAGCCCGCGAATTGGGCCGCGTGCAGACGGGCGTATGGGCCGTTGCGGGCGAGCAGCTCGTCGTGGGTGCCGAACTCGAGGACGCGGCCGCCTTCTATATAGAGGATCGTGTTGGCGCGGCGGATCGTCGAGAGGCGGTGCGCGATGATGAGGGTCGTCCGGCCGGGCAGCAATCGGTCGAGGGCTTGCTCGATGAGGACTTCGGAGTGGCTGTCGAGCGCGCTGGTCGCTTCGTCGAGGATCAGGATGCGCGGATCGCGCAGGATCGCGCGGGCGATCGAGATGCGTTGGCGCTCGCCGCCCGAGAGGCGGGCGCCGCGTTCGCCGACTTCGGTTGCATAACCGTCGGGGAACTGGCGAACGAATTCGTCGGCGTTGGCTTCGCGGGCGGCGGCATAGACTTCTTCGTCCGAGGCTTCGAGGCGGCCGTAGCGGATGTTTTCGAGGATCGAGGTGCGGAAGAGTTGCGGGTCCTGCGGCACGATCGCGATGTGGCGGCGCACGTCGGCCAGGCGCACGGTCGCGAGGTCGATGCCGTCGATGCGGACCGCGCCGGATTGCGGCACGTAGAAGCGCGGGACGAGGTTGACGATGGTCGTTTTGCCCGCGCCGGATGGGCCGACCAGCGCCACGATCTCGCCCGCGCGAATGCTCGCGTTGACGTGCGAGAGCGCGGGCGGCTCGTCGGCGGCGTAGGCGAAGGTAACGTCGTCGAATTCGATCGCGCCTTCGATTTTCGGAAGCGGCGCCTTGGTGTCGTCGCTCTCTTCCCGCGGGAGATCGAGTACTTCGAAAACGCGGCCGCTCGAAATGACCGCTTTGCTCAGATCGCCGACGAAGCTGGCCACGCGGTTGAGCGGGTTGACGAGGTTGACGAGCAGCAGCCAGTACGTGAACACGTCGCCGGTGGTGAGGCGTCCCACCAATACTTCTCGCGCGGATAGCCACACGATGACGATCACCGCCGTGACCATGATCGTAGAAACGACCAATGGTTGCGTGTTGATGAACTGGATCAGCTTCATGTATGCGCCGAAGTAATCGTCGTTACGACGGCGGAAGCGCTCGATTTCATAGGATTCGCGGCCGAAGGCCTTGACGATGCGTTGGCCGTGGAGAATCTCGACCAGCGTTGAAGAGAGGCTGCCGATGCGTTCCTGCGTGCGCGCGGCGCTTGCGCTGATGAGCTTTTGAAAGTTGGACACCGCGAGCGAAACGATCGGCGCGACGACGACTAGCGTGAGCGTCAGGAACCAATCGAGTTTGATCATGTATGCGAACGAACCGATGAACGTGACCACCGCCGTGATCAATTGCGGCAGCGACGTGCTGGTGGTATCGGTCATGATTTGCAGGTCGCTGTTGAAGCGCGCGATCAATTCGCCAGGGCGCCACTTATCGAATTCGCCGAGCGGCAGATTCAGGACGCGTTCGAAGAGTGCGATGCGCCAGCCCGAGATGAGGCGCTGCCCGCTGAATACGATGAGATACGTCTGGAAATATTGCGTGAGGTTCTGCAGCGTGAGCGCTACGAACGTGACGCCCAGGCTCGTGTACAGCACGCCGATGACCGGCGCCGTCCCGTGCACGGGGGCCAGCACGCGGTTGACGATTTGGCCGAATGCCCACGGCGGAACGATCGCCAGCAAGCCCGAGAGGGTGCCGAGCAGCGTGCCGGCGATCAGGCGGGGGAAGTACGGTCGCGCCTCGGCTGCGAGCCGTGCGATGGTTTCATTCCGGGTCATTGGCTGGGCGGACTTGCGGGGCTCGCGCGGTGAAACCTCCTGGGGTGCTGCGCGGTAGGTGGGGAAGGTGAACGAAATGGAGACCAGATACGCCATGGACTGCTTCTTCCACAGTAATGTCCCGTCGGTTGCGCCGTGCACCGACTGCGGGAAACCCATCTGCGCCACGTGCCGCAGCGCGCAGGGGACGTGTCCTAGCTGCCGCCTCGCGCAAAAGATCGATGCCGCCGCGGGAAGCCGCGAGCGCATCGCCGGCGAGGTGCCTCCCCGCCGTCAAACGCCGCCGCCGCCCGGGCCGCCGCAGCAGCCCACCGTCACGGTCACGCAGTCGGTCGCCGTCAACCACGACGACCCGGTCGAATCGCGCGCATTGATCGCGCTCGGGTTTCCGCTCTGGCCGCTGGCGCTACTGGGACTCTTCGACCGCAAGCAGTCGCCCTATCTGCGCCGGCAAACGTACAACGCGCTCGGGTTCAACATCGGCATTTGGGCCTTCGGCGCAGTGCTGACGTTGCTCGCGAACGTTCCCGGGCTCGGGATTTCGGCGTCGATCCTGCTGCCATTCCTGGTGCCGCTCTTCCTGGTTGCCAGCGTCTTCTTCGGCATCAAAGTGTGGCACGGCGATGACGTTCGAGTGCCGATCGTCAGCGATTGGCTCGACGAGCGTCTTCCGGTAAAATAGCCAGGTGCGCGCGATAGCGCGTTAGAAACGCACGCGCCGCCGCCTCGTGATCGAGAATCGGCGACGGATAGGCGGCCGTGGCAAATAAATCGAGCGTGAGTTGGCGCTCGTCGCGAACGCCCCAGGTTGCGAGCGGACGTTGCGCGAGTTCGGGAACGAAACGCTTCACATAGGCGCCGGTTGGATCGAACCGGCGCCTTTGACGTTCGGGATTATAGATGCGCGGATACTGCGCCATATCGGCCCCGACGCCGGCGACCCATTGCCAATTACCGGTCGCTAGCGCCCGGTCGTCCTCGATGGTCCAGCGATCCCACTCATCACGCCCCACGCGCCAATCCACGCCCAAATCGAAGCAACAGAACGACGCGGCAACCGCGCGGACGTGCGGATGCATCCACCCCGTTTCGTGCAACTGCCGGATCCCGGCGTCGACGAGCGGAAACCCCGTGCGGCCCCCGCGCCAAGCGTCCAAGCCTTCGTGCGTGCGAGCGAATGTGAATTCTGCCATTTTTTCCTGGAGCGGCTCGTTCTGCGTGTGCGGGTGAAACCACGAGAGCTGTAAGAAGAAATCGCGTTGCGCGAGCGACCGCAAAAACAGTTTGATCGATGCCCGCTCCTCGGCGAGCAAGAACGGATCCTCGGCACGCGCGTTGGTCGCCCGGACGACCGACCGTGCCGAGATGGTTCCAAACGACAAATGCGCGGAGAGATGCGAAGTACGATCTTCGCTGGGGACGTTCATCGTCAACGCATACTGCGTGACGGAATCTTGCAGAAACGAACGCAGCGCGTCCCGGGCAACTCCGGCGCCCGCCTCGATCGCGCGCTCCGCAGCTCCAAACTCGTTGGGGGCCGGCAGCGGTTCGCTCTGCAGATCGCTGCGGGCGAAGCGCACGAAGAGCGGCACCTCGTACGACGCAACCTCGATCGTGCGCCACAAGTCGAAGTACGGGGCGAAGGCGCGGTACCCCGCACCTTCGTGCGCCGCGCGGGCCTGCACGATGTCTTCCGGGCCGATCGCCGGCGCGTCGTGCACGATCGCCGCCCGCAACCCCGCCTCTTCCAGGTCCGACTGGAGCCGTTCGTCGCCCTGGATGCCGGCGCCGTCATACGATGCGCCCCACGCGACGCCTCCGGCTCCCGACGCCCGCGCTACATTACGCAGGCTCGCGCCCAACGGGCCGCGCCGCACGATCAGCCGGCTGCCTCGCTCGCGCAGGCTCGCGTCCAGCGCGTGAACGGCCGCGCAATAGAATGCCGCGCGGCGCGCCGAGTGGCTCAAGGACGCTTCGAGCGCCCGATCGATCACCAGGACCGGCAGAATCGGCCCGTGCGACGCCGCGGCAACCAACCCCGCATGGTCGTCGAGCCGCAGATCGCGCGTAAACCGAAAGATGAACGGAGCGTCCACGCTCACAGGCTTTGCACGTATGCGCCGAGATCGGCGACATCTTGCGCGGTGAGCGTTCCCGGGAAGAGCTTCGGCATCGGCGGGGTCGGGTGCTTGATGGCTGCGATGACGGCGGCGAGGCTCTTGCGCGTTCGTTCGCCGCGCAGCGACGGGCCCACCGGGCCTCCGCCGCCGTCGGATCCGTGACACATCGCGCACTGCATCGCGAAGACGCGGCCACCGCGCGAGCCGCTCGAATCCGTCGGCGCGGCCGAACGCTGGTCCACTGCCGCAGTCAAGGAACGCACCGCGGCATGATGCGCGCAGCCGGCCATGGTGCTCAACGCCACTACTACGGCGCAGGCGCGGAGGAGCCTTAACGACATTCGGCGCGGATTCGGGCTAGAGGTGGCGTTCTCCCCACTTGCGTACTGATGTATCCGTGGCTGGACGAAAGGTCTTTCTGCGCTTTGCACAAGCGAGCGATGTCGATCGTTTGAGCAAGGACGGTGTTCTTAGTGGCCCACCCCCCGCGCGCGAAACCTGGAACCAGCGCGTGGTGAAGTGGCTCTCGGAGCAGCGAGCCGGACGGCGCGTTATCTTGATTGCCGAAGACCAATCGGGTCTGCTCGGGATGGTGCAACTCGTCTTCAGGTTGCCCTTGGGCTACGACGATCCGGAAGCCGCGAACGGCATGGACGTCGCGATGATGGAAGGGCTGCGCGTGCGCGAAGGCGTGCCAGCGGAAATCGGTACCGAACTGGTCGGCGAAGTTCAGCGCGTGGCGATGAAACGCAATATCAAAACGCTGACGTTTCTGTTACCGATGAACAACAATCGCGCGATCGCCCAAGCTCGCAACTGGGGCTTTGAAGAATTCCGGATTATGGCCGAGCCGAATAAGATGCTGGCCTTCTTCCGCAAATCGGTAGACTAATCGTTACCGTTCGAACGAAACGTGAATGCGTCGCGATACGTGCTGGGGACGCCGCGTCCGTTGATCTCGCGCGGTAAAAACCGCGCTTTCATCGCCGCCTTGCAGACCGCGTGATCCAGCACGAGATAGCCCGATGCCTTGGTAATCGTGCACTTCGTAGGGATTCCGCGGCCGTCCACCGCGAGTTCGAACGCCGTGGTTCCGTTGGCGCCCTCCGCGTATGCAATCATCGGCGGCACCGGATCGATGGCTGCATCGCCGCCGACCGGTTCCACTTCGCGAATCGTCGGGGGCGCGGCTACGGCCATCGACTCCGCTCGGTGTTCCAACGGGGGCGGCACCTGCGCCGAAGCGGCGGCATTGGCATTCGCAGCGCCGGCCGGATCGCGCCGCCAAATGGGAATATTCGAAGCCGCAACGGTGGTTTGCGCGATGACGGTGCGGACGACGTGTATGGCAGGCGGCTCGGGCTTGCGCGCGCTCTCACCGACGACGGCGGTGCGCGGCGCTTCCAGATGAATCACGTTATGCACCACGACCATGTGCGCCGAGCGTGCCTTGAGTACCGCCGCGTGTTTGGTTACCGGCACGCGACGCTCCAGCGTCAAATGTTGGCCGTCGTAGTCGATGACGATCGGATTGACGGGCGTGGGTTTGGCCGCACCCAGGCCGTACGCCACGAACGCATGGACGCCGACCGATGCCACCAGTGCGATGCCTGCGGCCATCGCGCCCATCCGCCACGCCCGATTGCGCGAGCGCGCCGCAACGTGCCACGGCGGAGCGATAACCGGCTCCCACGTTTCCATATCGCGAGCGCGCGCGACGCCGGCCATCACGCGTTCGATCTCGCGCTCGCCGCCCAGGCTTTCGATGCACGACGCGCACGACGCGACGTGCCCGCGGTACTCCGCGCGCTCGCTATCGGTAGCTTCTCCTAATGCGATCGCACCGGCCAAAATCTCGGCGCGCTCGCAGACGTTCCGAACCACTTATTGCTCCGTCATGATCGACCGCAGCGTCTTCATCGCGCGACACACGCGTTGACGCACCGCATCGGCCGAAGTGCCAAGTACTGCTGCCGCTTCTTGCGAGGAGTATCCGGCGTAGCTCGTTAAGAGCACGGCGCTGGCTTGTTCGGGTGGCAGTTGCCCGATTGCCGCCTGGAGATCCACGGAGACCGCGCTCTGCTCGTCGATCCGCCAACTTCTCGTGTCGTGATCGCGCTCCAGCGGGATCATGCGCACGATTTTCTTCCGCCGTAAATGCGAGATCGCGCCATTCGTTGCCGTCTTATAGAGCCAGCCCGCGGTCAGCGGCCGCTCCGGGTGTTGCTTGAGCATCCGAAATGCCGCCAAAAATACTTCCTGAGTGAGGTCGAGCGCAACCTCGCTATCCCCGACCATTCGCCGCAGGTAGCGAGCGATTCGGGTTTGATAGTCGCGCACCAACAGCTCGATCCGTGCGTTTACGGCCGCGCTATCGCGAACTGCGAGGTAGACCTCCTCCATACCGGGCCCCCCTTTAGGCAGGCAACGATTCCGCTTCTTGAGCTGTGACGGGTAAGCCTGGCGTTTTTATATCGGGGGCGCGGTCGCAACAGGTGCGCGCCTAAATGAGCGCGCTCCGCACGGGGGCGCGGTCCGCATCCGATTTCAGCGCGACCACCACGACGATGCCGCCGTTTCGCACACCGGTGCGCCAGTCGTCGGACTCGAGCCCCACCTCTAACAGGCCGCCGATAATGCCGCCGCTAGCGGCGCCGGCCCCGACCCCCGCAAGGACCGCTGCCAGCGGCCCGACCACGAAGGGCGCCGCAACGCCTTCCGTGGCGACGATCATCGCCGCCGCGGCAGCCGAGGCGACGATCGCCCCGATCACCCCGCCGGTAACGGCGCCTACCGACTGGCCCGTTTCACCCATGCCGCCCAGCGCAGCCGTCGGAGCGGTATCGCTCTGGAAATTCTGATCCTGCGGAATATCGTGCTCGTCGACGATGAGGCTCACTTGCTCCGGGCCGTAGCCGACTTCTTCTAAGCGCCGCACGGCCTCTTCGGCATGTATCTGATTCTTGAAAAGCTTGGCCTCGTACTCAATACCCTGCATCCGATCGTCCACCATTCCGCCCACGCAAGGGCACATCGCACTCGCCGAGAGCATGTATACATGCTACCCAGGTATCGTTCGCATCCCAAGAAGCCCCAATGAATGTTCCAAGAACGCCCCACACCCCGCCCATTCACCTTCACCCCATACCCTCGGCCTTTGCCGTCTCTGCCCTTGTGCCGAGGCCTCTGAAGGAGCAGCGGAGCCGAGATGGCGGGAGCAATATTCCAAAAACGCCCGACACCCCGCCCATTCACCTTTCACCCCCATGCTCTCGGTCTTGGGGAGTCTCTGCCGTTGTGGCGGGCCTGTGAAGGAGGAGCGGAGCCAGGATGGCGGGAGCGACGACGAACGGAGCCGGATTTTTCGCACGATGCGAAAAATCCGTGCGTCCCCGGCAAACCGGTGTAGCCCGCTCTCGGCGGCGCTACAACCGGTGCAGACGGACTTACTGCGGGGGGAGGCCGCTTCCGCCGGTGCCGCCCATACCGCCGAGGCCGGTGCCGGGGTTGATGTTTTCGATCCAGTTTTCTTTCGGGCGATAGGCTGCGGTGAACGGGATCTCACCCTTCGGATCCGTTAGCAGGCCGAGCATGTCGGTGGTTCCATCGAGGGTTGACTGGAAGAGCATCGTCGTGCCATCGGGCAACGAGACGACGACGCGCATATGTTTGCCGTCGACGGAGCCTTCGAGCGGATACTTCTTGCCGTTTGCATCCATATACTCACCGGTCAACGTGTCGGCGACCTGGTCGAGTTTGAAATGCGTGTATTGCGTGCGCGCATTTTCGCGCTGAATTTGGATCTCCCACACGCCGGAGATGCCTTTGCGCGCGTTGATCGGCGGCGTCGGTGTGGGCTTCGGCGTCGGCACGGGCTTGCCGTGCACGAGAAGCGGAATCGGGGTTATCACCGGGGTCGGGAAAGCGGGCATCGTGCTCGTAACCGGTGTCGGGAGCGCGCCGGTTGAAGGGGCCGCCGACGGCGCCGTCAATGGCGGCGGGCTCGGTGGCGGCGTAGAAGCGACCGCTACGCTTGCTTGCGTGAGCGACGGGGCCAAGAGCGCGGCGAAGGCGCTAGCTGCAAGGAAAAAAGTCGACTGAAATTTCACGCTGTTGCCTTATGCACGGTTGCGGATGGTCCTTTGCGTTAGGGGCTGGTGAGTGGGTTTGGTCGCCGCAGTTCGTTGGGCGGAAGCCGAACGGGGCGGGGCATCGTATTGAGATTCGCCGCTTTTTGCACGGCGGCTACGTCGGCGGCCAGCGCCCCAAGCGCGGCTGACGACGAGGGACATTGTAGATCGCCGGACGCCCAGCCATGATACGTCAAGATCGTCGTCGATCCGAAGGACGCGCTTTTCATACAGTGCCCGCTCTGGGCGCCGGCCTCCCTCGCCGCTTTCGCATCGGCGAGGAGCCGCTGCGCGAGCGCGGACGGCACCGAGATAGGGTGGGGGGCCAGCGGCGCCGGCGAGGTGCCGTAGCGGCGCTGACCGATCGTGTACGTGCCCGAGCCGTCGGAGCGGATCGTGAGCGTCCACGGGGCGGTGTTGGTCGACCCGCTGTTGGCTACCCGAGCGCCATCCAGGGTTGGCGCAGCAGCCATCAATCCGAGCGTTGCAAGGAGGGCGACGACGCCGACTTTCATCGTAGTGACAAATCTCATATAGTACTCCGGTAACGACACCGAGTGGTTATTTGTTCCCCCTGCGGGGCAGGTGAAAACTTAACATTTCTGAACGACCGGACGCATAGACGTTCGGGAAATTCGAAAAACGTCGCAGGAAAGCGGTGCTCTTGGCTCCGGTTACGTGCGTACCTTTTTCTGTTCCCGGGCTTCGCTGCTGCAATAGCTTTTGGAGTTTGTCTCTATGCGACAACGCATTTTTCTCATAGCAGCGGTCGCGGCGTCCCTAGCCCTTACCGCTTGCGGTGGGGGTGGTTCGGTTCCGAGCCCCGGCTCGCCCACCGCCTCGCCCGCTCCTTTTAACGTCGTCTTTAGCGGCACGAAAAACGTGCAAGCGACGTACGCATATCCGGCCGCGTCGCCGTACCCGAATGAAAACCTCACCTCGCAGATCAACGAATCGACGACGATCACGAGCCCGGTTTCAAAAACCACCTACTACCAAACCACCGAGACTGAGGCCCTGCCGAACGTGACGCATACGTATACGACGCAGGAAGAAGTCGCGCAGACCGCCGGCACCGGCAATCTGCAGAATCTCGTCGTCGGCGGCATCAACTATAGCGATGACAGCAACGATTCGCAGCAGGTGCGCTATTCGCCCTATCTGATCATCGACGAAGAGCCGGAGAGCAACGGCCTCACGTGGTCGAATACTGCGGCGTTAACTGCGAACGAAAAATACGCCGACGGCACGACCGTCGCGCGGACGCAAAATGCGGATGGCAGCTACACGGATGCCCTGGTCGCGCCGGATGGAACCAACGCGACGATCACGCTGAACTCAGATGGTTCGGGCGGTATTTCCACGCCGAGCGCTTCGCCCGCGTTGTTCGGCGGACAGGTTATCTCGTACGGTTTCTCCGCGCCTTCGGCTGCGCCGTCGGCCGGCGGATTGATTACCGTCTCGATCGACTACAACCCGGCGTTGGGTATAACGCCAAATCCGTATATCATTCAGGGTAATGCGTGGTTCGCGCCGATTTCGGCGACGAATCCGCTCTACAGCGATAGCACCGTCACGAGCAGTGCTACGTTCCCGGCCTCGTGCAGCGTTCCGGCTGCTTACGGTACCACCGGTAACGACGTCCGCCGTACGGTACAGTCGATCGATCCGATTTTAGGATACGAAGAGATCACGCAGACCGACGCGTACGTCGACCCAACGGTAGGGCCCGTGTGCGTCGCGCTGCAAGACGCGGTTCTGAGCTATTATAACTGGCAGGGAACCAATACATATGGTTCGCACAACTTCAGCAGCGGCCAGCCCCTGCAGATCACCAACACCACGCAGACGCTCACGTTACAGAGCGGCAGCGGGGCCGGTATCCAGGGATTGCTTTCGTTGGCTCCAGCCGCTATCGCCGGCGCGGAAGCGAACTTCAACGCAAGCATCAGTGCCGTTCACATGAAGCGCACGGCGGCCTTCGTCAATTACATTCGTACCTTGAGCACCAACGGAGGTCGCCCGCAGTGAAGACTTCATTACTAGCACGGGCGTTCGCCTTCGCGCTCGCCTCCTCGCTCTTCGCGGCATGCGGCGGCGGCGGCGGTGGCGGAACGACGTCGTCTATTCCGCAGACCACCAACGGCGGCGGACAAAATACCGTCCCGGGATCGCTCCAAGACTTTAGTTGGGGAGCCTCGTTGCTCCAAAACGCACACCAAATCGGTCCGGCGCAATTCAATCAGATGTCGGTCGATGTGATGGTCAACCCGCAGAACGCCCAAGGGTTACTGCAATACGCCCAGGAGGTAGCGAATCCGGGCTCCGGCCTATACCGTCACTTCCTGACTCCGGAACAAATCGGACAGCAGTTCGGGGCGTCGCAAAACGATGTCACCGCGGCTGAGGCGTATTTCCAGAAGTACAACCTGGGGGTTGGGACGTGGCCTCAGCATCTGCTGATGGTCGTTACCGGCAAACAAGCCGATCTCGAAGCCGCATTCGGTACGAAGTTCGGCGTCTTCCAGGGCCAGGGCGGGAACCAATTCATCGCGCCGGAATCGGCACCGCACTTCGCGCAGGTGGTTCCGATCGCCGCCGTCGTGGGACTGGTGAACGAGCACTTGAATCGCACGTTCTTCCTGCGCCCCGGTAACGGTTCGTATTTCGGAGAACATCCGGCGCAGATCGCTCGGGCTTTCGATTATACCGGCGCCTACTCGAAATCGTTCACTGGAGCCGGAATCAATATCGGTATCATCGGCACGGGCGGCATCTCGCCTGCTGATTACCCGGCCTTCGCCGCGGCAACCGGTGCGAAGATGGCGCCGATTACGCTGGTTCCGGCGGTCGCCCAAACCCCGAGCGCGCAGAACAACAACACCGGCACGGGCGCCTTTGACGATCCAACCGGATTGTCGACTCCTCCGGCCGTAACGGCACCGTGCTCCGGCGGCAGTGCCACATTCCCAACGGCGTCGTGTAATCCTGAGGATGGCGAAGCCCAGCTCGACACCGAGCAAGCCGCTTCGCTTGCCCCCGGTGCGAACGTACTGTTCTATCTCGCGTTCAATCACAACGATTGCTTGGGTGGCGGCTGCCCGCCGGGAGCGATTGGGCTTCAGGGCCTCTACTTAACCGACGACGAAATTCAGCAAGCGATCGCCGATAATACAGCCGACGTTATCACCATGAGCTACGGCCTAGGCGACCCGGATGCTCTCGGATATTATTTCAACACTTCGGGTGTAGGCGTAGGACCGCTCGAGTTCGCGGCGCTCGCCGCGGAGGGCATCGCGGCGTTTGCCTCGTCGGGAGACAACGGCGCATATAACTGCTCTACGCTTAACGCGAAGAACCAGGCAGTTCCCACGGCCCAGATGTGTGCAAACTACCCCGCGACCGACCCATCGGTTGTCGCAATCGGCGGCGTCAATTATCCGATGGATAATGCCGGGAACCTCGTTGCGGGCCAGCAGATCACTGCATGGGCGAGCAATACGACCGCGAGCGGCGACGGATTCTTCGATAACTCTGCGGGCTCGGGCGGCGGCCCCTCAGGGACGTTCGCGGCGCCTCCGTGGCAAGCGGCGATCCCAGCCATCACGGCAATGACGGGGGGGCTTCGTGGAACCCCTGACATCTCGATGTTGGCCGACCCGAACACCGGGCCGTTCCTCTTGATGAACGGCGGATTCGCCGGATTTGAAGCGCAAGGCGCTTCGGGCGGCACCAGTGCCGCTTCGCCGGAGTTTGCCGCGGCATGGGCTCTCGTGCTCCAGGCCTGCAAACAAAACGCGGCGTGCGCTGCCGGTGGAACCGGCCCGCACCCGTATCGTCTCGGCAATCCGGCCGGCTTGCTCTACAAGATCTACGCGGCAAACGGCTCCTACGCGGCGCCGTCGGCGTTCTACGACATCACCGCCGGGTCCAATAGCGTGAGCAACCAAGGTACGATTCAACCCGGCTTCTCGGCCGGTCCGGGATACGACCAGGTCACCGGCGTCGGCGTGCCGTTCGTCGGATACCTGATCAACCAGGCCCTTACTACTGCGGGTGGCACGAGTCCGAGCGTTCCGTAACCGGGTACTCCCGGCACCGGATTTCGGCCTAACGAGGGGAGTGTCACGTTGGTGGCACTCCCCTCTTGCCATGGCTGTTATAATCGAGGGGCTGTGAAACAGAATATCCACCCCAAATGGAACACCGAAGCTCGCGTCCATTGCGCGTGCGGTAGCACTTTTACGACCGGTTCGACGCTCTCGGACATCTCGGTTGAAATTTGCTCGGCTTGCCACCCGCTCTTTACCGGTCAGCAGAAGCTGATCGATACCGCGGGTCGCGTCGACAAATTCAACCAGCGTGCCGCCGCAGCCAAGAAGAAGCAAGAAGAGGCTGCAGTTCGCAACGCCGAGCGTGAATCGAAAAAGGTCGCGGTCGAAGCGTAGCGTCCCCATCCACACCTGTAGACGAGTCGCTCTAGCGGCTCGTCTTTTTTGTGCTGAACGTGGTTGAATAGAGACGATGGCTGGATTAACCGGGAGCGTAGCGGCTCGCCTCGATACGATGGTGCGCCGCTTCAACGAAATTGAAGCGAGCCTCGCGAACACGGGCGGCGCATTCGATCAGGCGCGCTTTACCGCGTTGGTAAAAGAGCGCGCATCGCTCGAAGAGACCGTGCAGGCCTATTCCGAATATCGCAAAGCGCTCGACGAAATCGACGCGAACGACGCGCTGATCGCCCAAACCGACGATGCGGAGATGCGCGAACTCGCGCGCGAAGAATCGAGCGCGCTGCGCGAACGCGCCGAGGCGCTCGAAGCCGAGCTGCAGCTCCTGATGATCCCCAAGGATCCGAACGACGACAAGGACATCTTCATCGAGGTCCGGGCCGGAGCGGGCGGCGACGAAGCGGCAATCTTCGCGGGCGATCTGGCTCGCATGTACATGCGATTCGCCGAATCTAAAGGCATGAAGGTGGAACTCGTCTCGGAGAGCGAGAGCGACGCGGGCGGTTATAAAGAAATCGTCTTCGGCGTACGGGGCGACCAACCGTACCGCTACTTCAAATACGAGTCCGGCGTCCATCGCGTGCAACGCGTGCCGGCGACCGAGGCGCAGGGGCGCATCCACACCTCCACGGCGACGGTTGCGGTGCTGCCGCAAGTCGATGATGATGTGGAGATCGAGATCAAGTCGACCGATCTGCAGGTGGACACCTATAAGGCCAGCGGCGCGGGCGGCCAGCACGTCAACAAAACCGAATCGGCCATTCGCATCACGCACGTGCCCAGCGGCATTATCGTTGCCTCGCAACAAGAGCGCTCGCAGATGCAGAATCGTGAAAAAGCGATGACGATGCTGCGCTCGATGTTGTACGAACGCCAGCAGCGCGAAAAAGAAGAAGCGATGGGCTCGCTGCGGCGCAGCCAAGTTGGCAGCGGCGATCGTTCGGAGAAGATTCGGACCTACAATTATCCGCAAGATCGCGTGACCGATCACCGGATCAACCAAAATTTCGGAAAGATTCCGGCGATCATGAACGGCGACATCGGCCATATCGTCGACGAATTGCTCAAAGACGAGCGCGCGAAATTGCTCGCCGGCGAAGCGACCCCCGCGTAACGGCGTGCTCGGGTCGGACGTGCCCGTCACCGTCGGTGATAGCCTGGCTGCGGCGGCCGAGCGGCTGGGCGCGAGCAGCGATTCGCCGCGTCCCGACGCGCAGCTGTTGCTCGCGCATGCGCTGGGGACGGGCCGCGATTGGCTGATCGCGCACGCCGATGCACGCGTCGATGCGCACGCCGGCGAGCGGTTCGAGGGCTACGTGCGCAGACGTAGCGGCGGGGAGCCCGTCGCCTATATTCTCCAGACCGCGTGGTTCTACGGCCGCGAATTCACCGTCGGCGCGGCGGTGCTCGTACCGCGTCCGGAAACCGAGCATCTCATCGATGAAGCTCTGGCGCACCTAGGCGGCGCACGCGCCAAGTCCCCTGCACTTCTCGACATCGGCTTAGGCAGCGGAGCGATCGCGTGTACCCTCGCTGCGGAGCTACCGAGCGCGCGCGTTACCGGCACCGAAATCAGCCCCGAGGCGCTGGAGATCGCGCGCGAAAACGCGCGGCGGCTCGGCGTGTCATCGCGCTGCGAGTTTCTGCTCGGCGATTTGGCGACGCCGGTGCGCGGCCGGCGCTTCGATACGATCCTCGCGAATTTGCCGTACGTCGCAACCGCGCAGATCGCCCCCGCACCGGACCCGGTCAGCTTCGAGCCGCGCCTCGCCCTCGACGGCGGCGCCGACGGCCTCGGCCCGTACCGCAGGTTGCTACCGGAGCTCCCGGCATTGCTCGAACCGGGCGGCTTGGTGCTGTTGGAAGCGGCGCCGGCTTCGGTGGCGGCCCTGGCGGCCTTGGCCTCGGATGCGTTCCCGGGTGGGGCGGTCTCGATCGGCTTGGACTACGCGGGGCACGAACGGTTCGTCCGGGTGCGGGAAGCATAGCGCTCGGCGCGGAATACCGTCTTCCCGAGATGGCGAAGTATATTTTCTTTACTGGCGGCGTTGTGAGCTCGCTCGGTAAGGGCATCACCGCGTCCTCGCTCGGGCGGTTGCTGAAAGCGCGCGGAATCAGCGTATCGATCCAAAAATTGGATCCGTACATCAACGTCGACGCCGGCACCATGAACCCGTATCAACACGGGGAAGTCTTCGTCACCGAAGACGGCGCGGAAACCGATCTGGATCTTGGCCACTACGAGCGCTTCATCGATGAAAATCTGCTGCGCGCGAACAACGTCACGACCGGGCAAATCTACAATTCGGTCATCGAAAAAGAGCGCCGCGGCGACTATCTCGGCGCGACCGTTCAGGTGATCCCGCACATCACCAACGAAATCAAGGCGCACATCAAGCGCGTTGCCGAAGCGAGCCACGCCGACGTGTGCATCGTCGAGGTCGGCGGCACGGTCGGCGATATCGAATCGCTCCCGTTCCTAGAGGCGATTCGCCAAATGCGCTACGACGTCGGCGACGAGAACGTGATGTTCTGCCATCTCACGCTGGTGCCGCATTTGGGCGCCGCCGAAGAATTAAAGACCAAACCCACGCAGCATTCGGTGCGCGAGCTCCGTGGGATCGGCATCTCGCCGGACGCGATCGTCTGCCGGACGCAGTCCTCGGTGCCTATGCCGATCGAACTCAAGGAGAAGATCGCGCTCTTCTGCGACGTGCCGCCCAGCGCCGTCGTCCAGAACGGCGATGCGAAGACGATCTACCAAGTGCCGCTCAATCTGGAAGCTGAAGGGCTGGCAGATGCGGTGGTGCGCAAGCTCGGCCTGGCCACCACGCGTCCGCAACTCGACGAATGGGCGAAGATCGTCGAGCGGATCGGCCACCCGCTGCGCCGCGTCACCATCGCCTTGGTCGGCAAGTACGTCGAACTCAAAGATGCCTATATTTCGATCAACGAGGCCCTCTACCACGCCGGCATCTTCCATCAAGCCGAGGTTGAAATTCGGCGCATCGATTCGGTCGTCGTGGAGAACGACGGCATCGACGTCCTCAAGGGCGTCGACGGTATCCTCGTAGCGCCGGGGTTCGGAGCACGCGGCGTCAACGGCAAACTGCGTGCGATTCAGTACGCTCGCGAACACAAGATCCCATTCCTAGGCATCTGCTTCGGGATGCAACTCGCTTGTGTCGAGTTCGCTCGGGATGTGTGCGGTATCCCGCGCGCGATGTCGATCGAAGTCGACGAAGCCACGCCCGATCCGGTGATCGATTTCATGCCGGATCAACGCGACCTGGAGATCTACGGCGGAACCATGCGTCTGGGCGCCTACGCCTGCCAGCTCGAAGCGGGGAGCCTGGCCGCCAAGGCGTATGGAGACCTCGAGATCAGCGAGCGTCATCGCCATCGCTACGAGTTCAACAACAAGTATCGCGCGACGTTCGAAGAGCACGGGATGCGATTCTCGGGGCATCACTCGGTCGGTAAGGCGACGCTCGTGGAAGTCGTCGAACTCCCGCAATCGATGCATCCGTGGTTCGTTGCGACGCAGGCGCATCCCGAATTCAAATCGCGCCCCAACAAACCATCGCCGCTCTATCGCGATTTCGTCGGTGCGGCGCTCGTGCATGAAGAGCGCATGCGCGGCGTTCACGGCCAGACGGCCCCGCACAGCACGCACTCGCTCTGAACGTCACCAGCGTGACCGCCGCGATCCTCACGCGCGATGAAGAGCGGCATCTTCCGCGCGCGCTGACCAGCTTGCCGCGCGAGATGGCGGTCCTCGTGCTGGACGCGGAGTCGGACGATCGTACCGTCGAATACGCCGCGGCGGCGAACGCCGAAGTGATCGTGCGGCCCTGGATCGATTTTGTAGATGCGCGGACGTACGCTCTGGCTGCCGTCCGCACGCCGTGGACTCTCGTGCTGGACGCCGATGAAGCGCTGGACGACATCCTGCGCGAGGCGATTGAGCGCGCGCCCGAAGACGTCGACGGCTACATCGTGCGCCGGACGACCTATTTTTGCGGTAAGCCCTTACGGATGTGGCGCAACGAGCCGCTGCTGCGACTCGTGCGCACCGGACGCGCGCGCGTCGTCGCACGCCCCGCGGCGGGTGGTAGCGCGGCGCTTCACGAGCGTCTGGTCTGCGATGGGCCGGTCGGCGAACTCGACGGAACGCTGCTGCATTATTCGTACCCGACGATCGAATCGTATCGTTCGAAATTCGCTCGGTACACCTCCATCGAGGCCGCCGGGATGCAGGCGAGTTTCGTGCGCGCCCTCGCGGCAACGCTGATCGCCCCGCTCCGCTGTGTGGATTTCTTGGTGCGCCGCGGCGCCGTGCTCGACGGCCCGCGCGGCTGGTACGTCGCGTGGTGGTCGGCGTGCTACCCGGCGGTGGTTGCCTGGAAGGCGGCGTTTCGCGCGCCGGACCACCCATGAAGCGCATCGGGTTCGACGCGCGGGTCGGCCGCCGCGTTTCGGTCGGCATGGCGACCTATATCGGCGAAATCGTCGCGCGCATGCCGCGCGTTGCCCCGGAGTTCTCCTATCGCGTGTACGACAAGGGCGGCAATTTCGGTTTCGCGGAGCAAATCGGCATGCCGTTGCGCATGCGTCGCGACCGGATCGATTTGACGCACTACCTCGCGCACTACGTGCCGTATCTCGCCGGCGGCCGATTCGTCTTTACCATCCACGACCTCATCCATCTGCGTTTCGAGCGGTACTTCCGCGCGTACATCGGGCCGTACTATCGCACGGTGGTCAAGAAGGCGTGCCGTAATGCCGCCCGCATCATTACCTCCGATCGCCGCACGATCGCCGATCTCGTCCACTACTACGATGTCGACCCGGCCAAGATCGCGGTCATTCCGCTCGCGGCCCGCGACCGGTTCTTTACCCCCGTCGAGCCCTTCAGCGCGGAGCGGCCGTATATTCTCAATGTGGGCAATCATCGCGAGCACAAAGATATTCCGACGCTCCTTTCGGCATGGTCGGCACTACCGGCCGATCTCGAGGTCGATCTCTACCTCACCGGCGCCGACGATTTCGGCGGAGCATTACAACGGCTCTCAACCCCGCGCCGCCGCGCGATCGCTCTGGGTGACGTAAGCGACGACGAGCTTGCGGCATATTACGCGGGAGCGCGGGCGCTGGTGCACCCCGCGCTCCTCGAGGGTTTCGGGCTGCCGTTTGTCGAGGCGATGGTCGTGGGCTGCCCGGTGATCGCGACCACCGAATCGATCCCCGAACCGCTCGCACCGGTAAGCCTGCAATTCGAACCGCGCGATGCGGAAGCGGCGAGCGCGCAGATCGAACGCGTGCTGCGCGACGAGACGCTACGCCGGGATCTCCTGGAACGCGGCAGAGAGGTCGCACGCTCGCTGACGTGGGAACGCACGGCGCAGGCAACTGCAGAGGTGTATCGCTCCGTCTTTGCGGAAGGGGGCGACGTATGAAGCGAGCACTCGCCGTGGTGGGACTGGCTCTTTGGCTGCTGGGCGTTGCGCCGTTGCCGAGCGCTACGCCGCGCGCGATTTCCATCGTGATCAATGGCGACGTGCTGCCCATGCAGCCGCCGCCGCGGTTCGAGGGCGGGCATCTCCTGGTTCCGGTGCGGCGCACCATCGAATCGCTCGGGTTGGATTTTAATAAGAGCGGCAAAATCATCACGACGCACGTCGGCGCGCGCACGGTAACCCTGGCGATCGGCAGCCGCATAGCCCACATCGACGGCGAACCGGTGTACATGGATGCCGCCGCGATCGAAATCAAAGACGTGCTGTATGCGCCGTTGCGCTTCTTTACCGGCGTGCTCGGCGCGCAGGCGAGCTACGATCGCCTCGCCCACCAGGTGACGATCGTGGCGCAACTGGTCGGCCGGTCGGGCGCGGGCGTCACCAGCACCAAGAACACGATCGTCCGCATCGGGACCGTGACTGCGGTCGATATCGATTCGGATCCGCCCACCGTCACGCTCACCTACAACGCCTCGGTGCGCACGATTCCGATCGGTTCGAACGCAAGCATCGAGATGCACGACGTCAACGCGAACGTCACGGTACCGGGTGAGTTGAGTAGCGTACGTCCGGGAGATTTCGCGCGCATCACGATGCGTAAAAACGGACACGTGACGCGGGTTGAAGACGAGTATGGCTCCTACCAAGGGCGCGTTGCCGCGGTAGCAGCGAATCGTTTTGTGTTGGCCGACGGCCACGTGATCGCTCCGTCGCGCACCACGGTGATATCGATCAATGGTGTGTCCGCGCAGATCGCCGACCTGCATGTGGGTGACGGCGCGACCGTCCGCTATAACGTCGAAACCAACGAAGTGCGCGAAATCCTGGTGAGTCGCGCGGTCGCCGCAGTTGCCGGCCCGGCGGCCGGCCCGCAGATCGCGAGCGTCAACTCGAGTGCCGATCGCCCGCTACGCGCAGGCGAAAGTGTGAGCGTCACCCTCCGCGGGACGCCGGGCGGGTCGGCGACGTTCGACATCGGCCCGTACGTCGGCAATTTAGCGATGAGCGAGGGGCCGTCCGGGCTCTATCAGGCGTCGTATCAGATTCCAGCGGGTGCCAATTTCTTCAATGTGCCGATCATCGGGCATCTGAGCTTGGGGGCCGTGCAGGCGCCCCTCGTGCAGGCTCCGCAGATGCTCTCGGCGTCGAGTACGCCGCCGGGGGTCTCCGGGTACGCTCCGGCGGCCGGCGAAACCGTCAACACGAGCCGGCCTGCCGTCTATGCGACGTTCGCCTCCGTCAGCGTGCCGGTCAATCCTTCGAGCGTGCTGCTCTGGGTCAACGGGCGCGACGTCACCGCCGATTGCGTGCGAACCGCGCAGTTCATTCAGTACATGCCCGCGTATAGCTATCCGAACGGCACGATCTCGGTGAGAGTCCGCGTGGCAGATCTCGCCGGGAACACCACTACGAAGTCGTGGAGCTTCATCATTCGCAATCGCTAGGAGGCTGTCGGAGTTGAGCCGGAAACGTGCTCAATTCCGAGAGCCTCCTAAGGGGAAACATCGGTGGACTGTATTTTCTGTGACATCATAGCGGGCAACATTCCCAGCAATCCCGTCTACCAAGACGAGGATGTGATCGCTATCAACGATATCAATCCGCAGGCCCCCGTTCACAGGCTCGTCATCCCGAAGAAGCATTTCGCCGATGTCACCGAGATCGAGCGCGCAGAAGACGGCGCGTTGCTCGCAAAGCTCTTCGCGACGGCATCTCGCCTGGGCCGCCAATCCGGCGGCGGATTTCGCCTGGTCGTCAACACCGGCGCCGAAGGCGGCCAAACCGTCGATCACGCCCACATTCACGTCCTCTCCGGCCGCTTCATGGAATGGCCCCCAGGATAGCTCGGGCGCCCTCGTTGCCCCATACGTCGTTTGACCCTGGCTGCCGGCTGTGATACAGTACGGCGGTTGAGGCCGTTTTCGGCCTTACGCATTTTTTGTCGTGGGCCATGGTGCCGCGGCGCGAAGGGGGGTCGTACAAGAATGGAAGTTCGCATAGCTCCGGGCGAATCGATTGAGAGCGCATTGCGCCGCTTTAAGAAGGCCACCCAAAAGGCCGGCATCTTGGCAGAGGCACGCAAGCACGAACATTACGAAAAGCCGAGCGTTCGCAAAAAGAAGAAGTCGGCCGCCGCGCGCAAGCGTCGCACGTAACCTTCCTCATGGCAGCCCTTAAAGACCGTCTCTCGTCCGAACTGAAGGACGCGATGAAGGCGCGCGACCAGATGCGCCTCGATACCCTGCGTTCGGCACTCTCCGGCTTCACCTATAAACGGACCGAAGCCGGAAAAGACCTTACCGAGGACGAGGAGCTCGATGTCGTGCGTCGCCTGGTCAAGCAGCGCAACGATTCCCTGGCCGAGTTCGAGAAGGCCGGGCGTACCGATCTGGCCGAGAAAGAGCGCGCCGAGCGCGATATTCTGGCCGCGTACCTGCCGCAGCAAAAATCGGCCGAAGAGGTCCGAGCGATCGTGAAATCGATCCTGGCGGAGCTTCCGGCGGATGGGCGCAATCAGGGCGCCGCGATGAAGGCCGTCATGCCGAAGCTCAAGGGCTTGGCCGACGGTAACCTCGTGCGGGCGATCGTCACCGAAGAACTCGCGTAACCCCCCGAGTTTTCTCGTAACCTTTCATGCCGCTACCGAGTAGGTAGCGGCATGATGGTTTTCCAGCGCGTTCGCGCCGCGTGTTCGGCGGGACTCATCGCGTTCGGTTTCGTCGGCTTAGCCGCGGCGGCGGTTCCCACGCAGGCGCCGGTGGAGCTCATCCCCATCCAGGGCACGATCGACCAAGGTACCGCGAACCTCGTCGCGCGCGCCCTCGCGCAGGCTCAAAGCTCGGGTGCCGCAGCCATCGTTCTCAACGTCGATAGCGGCAGCGGCCTTCCCGCTGCGGCAAGCGAGATCCGCGCGGCGCTAGGCACGGCGGGACGGCCCGTTTACGCCTACGTCGAGCACCGCGCCTATGGGGCGGCGGCGCTCGTAGCCCTGGCCGCCTCCCACGTCGTCCTCGCCCCGGATGCCTCCATCGGTGCGGTCGAGCCGCTTCCCGGGATGGCGCAAAGCCTGACGTCACCCCTGGACGCCAATGAAGCGATCCGCGCCCACGTTGCTACCGGTACCGCCGCGACGCTCGACGCGATGCTTGAGAACGAACACCTTGCCGACGCGGCGCTTCAGACGGCGACGTATTCACCGGGCGAGCAGATCGCTCGGATTGCCACCAACCCGATCGTGAGCGGCCTGCTATTGACGCTCGGACTGCTCGGATTGCTGGTCGAGATGCAGACGCTGCACGGTATCGCCGGCGTGATAGGCCTAGGCGCGCTCACGCTCTTCTTCGGAGCGCATATTTACGCGGGCTTCGCGGGCGGCGTCGTCGCGCTCTTGGCGATCGCGGGGCTGCTCGGGATTCTTTGGGAATTGCACGTCGTCCCGGGGCACGGGGCTCCCGGAATACTCGGGGCGGTGGCGCTGATCTGCGCGGTGCTGTGGGCCTTCGGTTTACCGCTCTTGTTCGTGGGGATCGAGACGATTTCTACGTCGATCGTCCTCACCGTGATCCTGTTCGCGGTCGTCACGCGGGCGTTTCCGGAGAACGCCTGGATGAATAAGTTGATGCTGAGAGCGGATCAGGGCCCCGATTACGTGACCAGTTCGGATTTTAGCGGTCTGCTCGGCGCTTCCGGTACGGCGGATTCGTACTTGCGTCCCTCGGGTGTTGCGAACATCGACGGCAAACGCGTCGACGTCCTGACCGAGGGCGAATTCATCGCGCAGGGAACGCCCATTCGCGTAACGCGCGTGCAAGGCGCACGCATCTTCGTGGAACCCGTTCACCTCCCAAGCTACCAGTAACCACCAGAAGGAGCTCTTCGTGGTCGCAGTCAGCGCGCTGGTCATCATCGTCGTCGCCTTCATTCTCTTCTTCGCATTCTTATACTATTTCCCGATTGGGATGTGGATCCGCACGGTGGCCGCGGGCGTTCCGTTGGGCATCATCGCGTTGGTTCGCATGCGACTGATCGGTATTCCACCGAGCGTGATCGTGACCAATTACGTGCGGGCGCGTAAGGCGGGCCTGATGCTCACGGTCGATCAAATGCAATCGCATTATCTGGCCGGCGGTAACGTTGAAAACGTCACGCTTGCGATGATCGCGGCGCAACGCGCGCAGATTCCACTCGAGTGGCAGCGCGCCGCGGCGATCGATTTAGCCGGGCGAAACGTCGTCGAAGCCTTGCAGATGTCGGTTACACCCAAGGTGATCGAAACCCCGATTTTCCAAGGCGTCGCGCAGAACGGCATTCAGCTCAACGTCAAGGCGCGCGTCACCGTGCGCAGTAACCTCGATCGGTACGTCGGCGGTGCCGGCGAGCAAACCATCATCGCGCGCGTCGGCGAAGGCGTTGTCGCAGCGGTCGGCGCGGCCGTCGATCATAAGGAAGTCCTCGAATATCCGGATCGCATATCGAAGACCGTCCTTTCCAAGGGACTGGATGCCGGTACCGCGTTCGAGATCGTTTCGATCGATATCGCGGACGTCGACGTCGGTAAAAATATCGGCGCGGAGTTGCAGACAAGCCAGGCCGAAGCCGATCGCCGGATCGCCCAGGCGAAAGCCGCGGAGCGGCAATACGCCGCGATGGCGTCGGAACAGGAGCAGAAGGCCGAAACGCAGGCGATGCGCGCTCGTGTCGTCGAGGCCGAGGCGTCGGTACCGGCGGCGATCGCGGAAGCGTTTCGCAGCGGGCATCTGGGCGTGATGGATTACTATCGCCTGAAAAATATCCAGGCCGATACCGATATGCGCAGCTCCATCGGTGGCCCGACGGACGGCGATACCTCGCAGCCGCCCCAGCCGCCGCCGAACAAGTAGCGCATGAATCCTCACGATGTCGTTTCGCTGATTGTCGCGGCAGTCGCCGTCATCGGCGTCATTTCGACCATCGGCTCGAGCGCGCAAAAGGCCCGGGACAAGCGCCGGCAGACGCTGGGAGGCGTGGGAATGGCAGCTCCCACCGTCGCTCGGCCGCCGGTGGCGCCCGTCCCTCAGCGCGTCGCACGGGCGTACGCGCAACGCCTCGCGGCATCGCTACCCAGCGCCCCGCCCCCAATATCGGCGGTACCGGTGCCCCCGGTATCGGTCTCGGCCCCACCGATAACCGCGCCGGCCCCCCCGCCGCCGATCGTCGCGCCGGCGCCGCCGCCGCCGATCGTGTCGACCCCGCGCATCGTCGCCGATCACGGCGTGCTGCAGCAACCTTCGCTCCGAACCGGGGTGTTGCGCGGTTTGTTCGAAGATAGACGTAACTTGGTACGAGCGGTCGTGGCAATGGAAGTACTCGGACCGCCCATCGCATTACGGGAGCAAGCACCCTGGACTCTACAGCCCAGCGAACCATCGACCTAACCCCACTCGGCGATCGCATGCGCCTCTTCGGCCAATTCGATCGCAATCTCTCGGCCTTGGAAGAGCGCCTCAACGTCTCCATTCGGGCCGACGGCGACACCCTGGTAGTGGCCGGGAGTAACGGCAACGTCGAGCGGGCGGAACATGCGGTGCAGCATATGCTCGAGGCCGCGCTCGGCGGCGCTCAAATCACTCCCGAGGATGTCGAACTAGCCGTCACCGACGCCCGCACGCAAAGCGGCGGCCGGTCTCTTCCCGGTACCCTGATCCGAACGCATCGCGGTAAGGAAATTCGTCCGCGGACCGACGGCCAGCGCGCCTTCGTGCGCGCCATGGAAGAGCGCACCCTTACGCTGGGGATCGGCCCGGCCGGTACCGGAAAGACGTTTCTCGCCGTCGTCATGGCGGTACGGGCGCTCAAAAATCGGGAGGTCTCCAAATTGATCCTCTCGCGCCCGGCGGTTGAGGCCGGCGAAAAGCT
The DNA here is from genome assembly GCA_035532835.1 of Candidatus Dormiibacterota bacterium. NCBI lineage: Bacteria > Bacillati > Candidatus Dormiibacterota > Candidatus Dormiibacterota bacterium. Next base: position 2,408 of record DATKQG010000112.1, on the reverse strand, counting down.
CGGCTTTCTTCCGGGTGATTTACGCGAGAAGGTCGACCCCTATCTGCGCCCGCTCTACGATGCCCTCTCCGAATTGCTCGACGATGCCGTGGTGGCGAAATATATGGAGCGCGGCACGATCGAAGTCGCTCCGCTCGCCTACATGCGCGGCCGCACGCTTTCGGATGCGTACGTGATTCTCGACGAGGCGCAGAACGCAACGGCCGACCAACTCAAAATGTTCCTAACGCGGCTGGGAAGCGCATCGAAGATGATCGTAACCGGCGACGTGACGCAGATCGATCTGCCGAACGGCGCGCGCAGCGGCTTGCGCGATGCGGCCAACCGTCTGCATGGCGTTGACGACGTCGGCATTGTGGAACTGACCGAGACGGACGTCGTGCGCCATCCGTTGGTGGCGCGGATCATTCGCGCATACGCTCGGCCCACACCGTGATCTACTATCACAATCGAGTGCGAAGGAGCGGCATCGACGCGCGCGCGGTTAAAAAAACGGTTGAAGCGCTCTTGGAAGCGGTTGACGAGCCCGGCTCGACGCTTTCGCTCACGCTCGTTAACGACGCGACGATTCGCGAACTCAACCGCGAGCATCGTGGCAAAGATGCCACGACCGACGTGCTGAGCTTTCCGCTCTTCGATCCGGACGAACGCGAGCAGAGCCGGGCACTGCCGGAGCGAATGCTCGGCGACATCGTGATCTCCGTCGATACGGCGCGCAGGCAAGCTGCGGACTACGATGCACCGCTCCAGCGCGAACTGGAGCGCCTCCTGATCCACGGCATCTTGCACCTGTTAGGCCACGATCACATGAAGCCGGGCGAGCGCGCCGAGATGGAGGCGCAGGAGCGACGCTTGGCGACCGCGATCGGCATGCCGTGGCCGTACGAGGAGGCGCGATGAATCGGCTCTGGCGCTCTTTCAACCACGCCTTCGAAGGCATCATGTACGCAACCCGGACGCAGCCCAACATGCGCGTGCACTTGGTCGTTGCGGCTCTGGTCCTGCTAGCGTCGCTGGTGCTGCACCTGGAGCGCTACTATATCGTCGCGTTGATCGTCCTGATCGCGCTGGTGCTCTCGCTGGAATTACTCAACACCGCCATCGAAGCGATCGTGGACCTGCTGACCGTCGCCCATCACCCGCTGGCAAAAACCGCCAAGGACGCGGCCGCCGGCGCGGTCCTGGTGGCCTCGGTCGCGGCCGTGGCCGTCGGCTACCTGATCTTTTACCAGGGCATCACCACCGGCGGCGAAAGCGTGTTCAATGCCGTTCAGTCGGTGCCGGCGAATACGGCGCTGATCGTGCTCGCGGTGGTCGCCATCGCGACGATTTTCGCTAAGGCCTGGGTTGGGCGCGGATCGGCCCTGCAAGGGGGCGCCGTTTCGGGACATGCCGCGCTGGCGTTCGCGGCCGCCACCATGCTGGCGTTCTTCTACCAAAAACCGCTGGCCGGCTTACTCGCGTACTTTATCGCCTTCCTGGTGGCTCAGAGTCGCGTGGAGGCCCGCATCCACACCTCGATGGAGGTGTTGACCGGGGCGGTGCTCGGGAGCCTGGCGGCCCTGGCCATCTATCTCTTGGTGCGTCCTCACGTTGTGTTATAATGGCGCGGCCTTGAATACCGACCCATATCGAAGTCCCCGCTCGCATCGCAGCCCCTGGGAGCGTCGATGAGCGAGACGCTACAGCAAGATTGGCCCCAGCTCGGCTTTCTCGTCCTGCTCGTGGTGCTAGCCGCGTTTTTCGCCGCCTCGGAAGCGGCGCTCATCTCGATTTCGAAGATTCGCGCCCGCACGATGCTCGAGCGGGGGCTGCGTCGCGCGGAGGACGTGGTATTGCTCCTCGAGGACCGCAACCGCTTCCTCACCTCCGTGCTGGTGGCCAATACGATCGTGCTGCTGGCGGCCGATTCGCTGGCGACCTACACCGCGATCAAGATCGGCTTGCCGGACGCTGCGGTTTTCTCGACCGTTTTGATGACGATCATCTTGCTGCTCTTCGGGGAGATCATCCCGAAGACGTTGGCGACGAGCGATGCCGAGCGGTGGAGCCTGCGGCTTGCGCCGGCGATGCGAACCGTCTCGTGGGTACTCACGCCGGTTTCGCGAGCGTTCCTCTTCACGGCCGAGCTGATCGTGAAACCCTTCGGTATCAAACATCCGCACCAGTTCGTCACCGAGGAAGACATCCGCACGCTCGTTGACGTCGGCGCGGAGCAGCGTGTGATCGAAGACGAAGAGCGGGAGATGATTCATTCGGTCATCGAGTTCGGCGATACGATCGTTCGCGAGGTGATGCAACCGCGCCCGAATATCGTGGCCGTCTCGGTCGACGATTCGCCGCGCCGCGCGCTCGACGTGGTGATCTCCGAAGGCTATTCCAAGCTCCCGGTATTTCAAGAATCGAAG
>DATKQG010000111.1 GCA_035532835.1 Candidatus Dormiibacterota bacterium | reverse complement strand
GTGCGCGCCGGTGCCTGCAACCAGATCGACCAGCGCGCGCGTAGCCGTTGCGATGCCGCTGAGCCGTCCGAGCAGGTTGAGCGCCGTGCGTTCGCCGGTGAGGAGCGTTCGCGCGTTGACGCGCAGATCGGCGATCGTGCTCCCGGCTTCGACGCGGTTCCCGTCGGGCGCGAATACGCGCGCATCGAATGCGCCGCCTAGGAACTGGAATGCGAGCAACGATGCGTTGATGCCGGCGACGACGCCCGGCGCGCGGGCGACGAGTTGCGCCTCCGCGATCCGATCCGGCGCGACGATCGCGTCGGTCGTTATGTCATTTCCGTGACCGATATCTTCCAGCAGCGCCGCGCGAATTAGGGGCTCTACGACGAGCCGATGCGGTTCAAACGGCGTCGGCAAGGTGTGTAAAGGAGCGTTTTGCAAGTGCTTCGTCCGTCGAAGGATAGTCGGTGCGATAGTGGCTGCCGCGGCTCTCTTTACGCGCGAGCGCCGCGCGCGCGACTAAGCGACCGACGACGAGCAGATTCCGCAGCTCGCTGTTCGGTGTGGGAAAGAGCGCGTTGAGTTCGTCGATGCGCGAGAGCGCTTCGCGCAGGCCCACCTCATTGCGCACGAGCCCGACGTTTGCGTACATGACGTTGCGTAAATCGCTGATCGCTTGGGCGTAGTCGCCGGCGCGCGCCTTGAAGCGCGGCAAGGGAATGGTGCTATGCACGCCGGAAGCGGGGAGCGTCGCGGCGATATCGGTCGCTACGCGAGCGCCGTAAACCAACGCTTCCAGCAGCGAATTGCTCGCGAGACGATTGGCTCCATGCACGCCCGTCGCGCTGGCTTCGCCGCACGCCCACAGGCCGGGAAGCGACGTGCGCCCCCATTCATCGACGGCCACGCCGCCCATGTGGTAATGCGCGGCGGGAGCAACCGGAATGCGCTGCACGCGCGGATCGATCCCGGCCGACATGCAAAAACCGAAGACCGTCGGAAATTCGGTCGCGAACGCATTGCCGATGGCCGCGCGCGCGTCGAGCCCAACCACCCGGCCGCGTTGCAGCTGTTCGAAAATCGCGCGGGCCACGACGTCGCGCGGGCCTAGCTCCGCGTCGGGATGGATGCCGAGCATGAACCGTTCGCCTAAATCGTTGATCAGCGTGGCGCCCTCACCGCGCACCGCTTCCGTCACCAGCGGCATCGGATCGCGGCCGATCGCCAGCGCCGTGGGATGAAACTGCACGAACTCCATGTCCGCGAGCAAGGTGCCCGCTCGCGCGGCCATCGCAATGCCGTCGCCGGTCGCTTCGACGGGATTGGTGGTGTAGCGGTACAAGCGGCCGATGCCGCCGGTGGCGATCACGATCGCGCGTCCGCGCAACACGATCGCTTCGTCGCTCCCGTTGACGTGTGCGACGACGCCGCGCAGCGTCCCGTCATCCACGATCAAGTCGTCGGCGGTGACGTCTTCAAGCACTTCGATGTGCGTGGAAGCGTGGACCGCGGCGATTAACGCTTTGAGAATTTCGTGCCCGGTGGCGTCGCCGCCGGCTTTGACGATACGCCTGCGCTGGTGCGCGGCCTCGCGACCGAGTGCGAGTTCGCCCGTGTCGTCGCGGTCGAAGGCGGCGCCGAGCGCAAGCAATTCTTCGATGCGCGCCGGTGCGTCGTTCGTGAGGATATCGACGATCTCCCGATCGCTGATGCCGGCTCCCGCGAGCGCGGTATCGATAGCGTGCAATTGCGGGGAATCGTCGCGACCGACCGCTGCCGCAATGCCGCCCTGCGCCCAATCGGTTGCGGCGCCGCTCCCCAAACGCGTTTTGCAGACCACCAGCACCCGCATCGGCGCTAGTTTGAGCGCGGCCATAAGGCCCGCTATGCCTGCTCCGATGACGATGGCGTCGGCAGAACGCTCGCGCCGCATGCTTAATCTCTGGCCGCGCGGCTGTATTCGAGCATGCGTTCGACCGCACGGCGGGCGCGATCGGCGACCAGCGGATCGATGGTGATTTCGTACTCCATCGTTTCCAGGCTATGCAGAATCTTGGGCAGCGTATTGCGTTTCATGTGCGGGCAGAGATTGCACGGACGCACGAAGTCGACGCCTTGATACCGGGCCGCGACGTTGTCGGCCATCGAACACTCGGTCATCAGCAGTACGCGGGGCCGGACGTCGCGCGCGGCGCGCGCGGCCTGCTCGCCGACGTATTCGACCATGCCCTGCGTCGAGCCGACGTAATCGGCCTGCGCGAGCACGTCGGGCGGGCATTCGGGATGGGCGATAACCACGAGCGACGGGTCGTCTTCGCGGTATGCGACGATGTCGGCCCCGGTGAAGCGTTCGTGGACTTCGCAGTGGCCCTTCCACGCGATGATCTCCACCGACGTTTTCGAGGCCACGTACTTCGCCAGATATTCGTCGGGAAGAAAGATGACGCGAGGAGCGCCCAGCGCTTCGACGATTTGCACCGCGTTGCCGCTGGTGACGCAGACGTCGGATTCGGCTTTCACGTCCGCCGACGTATTGACGTAGGTGACGATCGGCACGCCGGGGTAGCGCTCGCGCAGCAAGCGCACGTCGGCCCCGGTGATGGAATCCGCGAGCGAGCATCCGGCCAGCAGATCCGGCACGAGCACCGTTTTACCGGGGTTCACCAGCTTCGCCGTCTCCGCCATGAAGTGGACGCCGCACAGAACGATAACGTCGGCATCCGTTTTGGCGGCCTGCATCGCCAGCGCCAGCGAATCGCCGACGATATCCGCCACGGTGTAGAAAATCTCAGGAACTTGGTAATTGTGCGCCAAGATCACGGCATTGCGTTCGCGCTTGAGGCGATTGATCGCGGCCACGTACGGGGCGTGGATCGGCCATTCGACGCGCGGGATGATCCGTTCGGCGCGTTCGAAAATGGGCGTCGTTTCCGCTTCGACGGCGCTGGTATACGCTAGTTCGGTCACACTCATGGGTCGATCTCGTGGTTGCGGCTGGAGGGCCGGGGCCCCTGCCTGACGCAGAGTCGGGCAATGCGCCTGCGTTCTCTTCTCTTAATACCCGCGCTGCTGGCTTTCGTTTGCGCGCTCGGGGCGCCGGGCCTGGGGCAGACGCTCCCGGGCATCGCCGTCCCCTCATCGGCACCCGTGCAGCTCCCGGGCTCGACGGGTATTCGGCAAGAGGGCCTCTATATGACCGCGCCGATCGGCGTGGACGGCAACCCCTTGTTCCGCGTCGCGATCCAAGGGACGACCGCTGCGACGCAGACGTCCCTGATCGAACGCACGCAGACCATCCAGGGCGCGATCGGCCAACTGCTGGCCGTCGTCTCGACCGGCAAGACGGCCGGCACCATCTATTCGCCGGGGTCGCTCGAAATCGACGTGCAGCCGGCCGGCAACCAAGAACTGCTGGTTGCGATCGATAAGACGCACGCCGCGCCGCTGCCGATTCTGACCGTGACGTCGAGCGACGCGCAGTACCATAAACAGCCGGCGCAGACGTTGGCACAGAGCTGGCGTGCGACGCTGCAAGAAGCGTTGGTTGCCGCATTGGTCAAGCGCCAACCGGCGGAGATCAAACGCAACTATAACGACCTGCTGCGCGTCGGCATCGGCATGATCTTGGGCACGCTCCTGCTGTGGGGATTGTTTAAGTTCGTGCAACGACGCGCCCGTGCGGCGCGGGACGAAGCGGAGTCGAGCGAACGCAGCGTCGCGCGCATCCAAAGCGAAGGTTCGCCCGAGCAGGAGCACGCATCCGGGTGGCGCGAGCGCTTCATCGCCGCGACCGCGCGCGCCGCCGAGCCCGAGCAACGCCTTTCCATGCTGCGTTCGATCGCCGCCGCGATCGTATGGTTTGGAATTTTGGCTTGGGTGGGCGCGATTGCGTGGGCGCTCTTGCTCTTTCCGCAGACCATTCCGTTCGGCCAGGTCCTGATACGGACGACCGTCGGCATCGCGTTGATTTGGGTGGTAGCGGGGCTCCTCGATCGCGTGCTGGATATCGTGATCGCCCGCGTTTCACGCGCGTATGCCGCGCCGCTGCGCAGCGCCTCCGAAGATGAGACGCGAAGCGCTCTTCGCGCTCCGACGGTAGCCCGCGCGATCGGCGGGTTCAAGTCGTTCGTGCTCATTTTCGTCGCCGCTCTGGCCACCCTGAGCCAACTCGGCATTCCGATCGGCTCGGTGGTGACGATCGGCGGTATCGCCGCTCTGGCGATAACGTTCGCGGCGCAAAACCTGGTGCGCGATTTCCTCAACGGCTTTCTAGTGTTGCTCGAAGACCAATACGTCGTCGGCGATTACATTCAGATCGACACCTGGAACGGTATCGTCGAGCAGCTCACGCTTCGCGTGGTGCAGATCCGCGACGGGCGCGGCAACCTCATTACGATCCCGCATAGCAGCGCGATTCAAGTGGTGAACTCGTCGCGTAATTGGTCGCGTATCGACTATCGCGTAGCCGTCGATCAATCGGCGAACCTCGTGCAGGCGATTGCGCTGCTGCGCTCCACGATTGAGGATTTGGCGCGCGAAGATGCCTGGCATGAAGCGGTATTGGATGCGGTGGAGTGGATCGGCGTCGAATCCATTTCGAATTCAGGCATCACGTTGCGCGCGTCGATTAAAACCGCCCCACTCCGGCAGTTCGAATTACGGCGCGAAATCAACGCGCGCGTTATCACCGCGTTCCGCGATTCGAAGGTCGTCCTCGGAAGCGATGCGGGCACGCCGACGATAACGCTGGCCGCCGCCAGCCCGGATCCGGAGTAGCGCCATGCGTCGATTGAGAGGCGTTGCGCTCACCGTCGCCATGGCCGCTGCATGTGCAGCGCAAGCCTGGGCGACGACCCGTACGGTGTTGATTTTGAATGCGGGGGACGAACCGATTTTCTCGTTGCGGATCGGCCATGCAGCGCAAAACGCCTGGAGCCCGGACCTTTTAGGCTTCAATCAGGCGATTGAGGTGAGTAGCGGGGTCGAAGTCCCCATCGTCTTCGATCCCGTGACCTGCGCGTACGACGTGCAGGCGACCTATGAGGATGGGAGCGTGGCCGTGAAGCGCAATGTCGATCTCTGCAGCGTTCGCCACATGAAGTTCGGACGATAGCGCACCACCCC
>DATKQG010000110.1 GCA_035532835.1 Candidatus Dormiibacterota bacterium | reverse complement strand
AGCGGACCATCGGTGCGATTTACGGTGGTATCCTGCTCAATCACTACTACGATTTGGTCGATCAGGCGACGCGCGCGCTCGGCGGGTCGGCGGCCTTATTGGACGGCGATGCGATCGCTGCAAGCACGATCGCGCAACCCGACGGTACGCGTACCGTTGACGTGCAGGTTCCGATCGCGGACTCGGTTCTAAAAACGGGCCAGCCCTATACCGGATCCGATACCGAAGGCGGCACCGAGTACCTGGTCCACGTCGACCCGATTCAGAACGATCAGAATCAAACCATCGGCGCGCGCTGGTACGGCATCCCGATGACGCAGATCACCGGCATTATCAACCATACGACGCAGACGCTCGTGCTGTGGGGACTGCTCGCGATGATCATCGCGCTCGCACTCGCCATCCCGATCGTTCAAGCGCTCTCGAACACGCTGGCCAAACGCAGCCAGCAGGTTCGCGCTGCCGCCAAAGAACTCGGCGTGGTGATCGTCGGGGCCGAAGTCTCGGGCGACCATATCGCGCAGACGAAGGCCGCGGTAGAGAAGAGCGGCGCGCTGATCGCCGAGATTCAGGCAGGTGCGCCTTCGCCGAAGATGAGCGAACTGCGTGCCGTCAACGACGAGCTAGAGGGCGACATCATCGTGATCGACACGCTCTCGCAAGAGATGAGCGGCCGGATGCAACAGGCGGTGCATCGCGTCGCCGAGCTCAACGAAGTCGCGGGCGGCCTCAACGAACTGGTTACCGGCGAGAAGAACTAGCCGGCTATGGCAGACGTCGTCTTGTTCTTCGGCAGTAATGCCGACACGATGATCGCCACCAAGGCGCTCAAAGACTCCGGCATTACCGCGAAGATGATTCCGAAGCCCGCCAACGTGACGAGTTCGGCGAACCTATGCCTTTCGATCGATGCGGGCGCGGTCGAACCCGCCAAGAGCGCGCTCGGTACCGCCGGTATCGCGCTCGGAGGTGTGGTCTAACCATGTAGCTTCGTTGCTAAGGAGAGAAACTCGATGAGCTTACGCGTACGGCTTCTCGGTACGATCATTGGTGCAATCGTCCTATTCTTTCTCATCAGCGTCGTCGCGGCGCGTTTGGTGCTTCAGCGCGATTTGCTCGCGCTGGGAGAAACCGAAGTCACCAACGGCGCGGGCGCCTTTGGCGGCTATTGGGATTCCCACAAAGATCAGATCAAGCTCCTGGTATCGCAGGATGCGGTCTCCGATAGCTTGCGAAAGAATCTCGAATCGAAAAACGTCGGCGCGATGCGGAAGCAGTTGGCGAACATCGCCCGAACGTCGGGACTTTCGTTCTTGACGATCGTAGACGGTAGCGGCAAAGTTGTGGCGCGCGCGAACGGGCCGCAGCCGGGAACGCTCGCGCAGAACTCATTGGTGAAACGCGCGCTAACGGGAGAAACGGTGAGCACCGCAACGCTGCTCGGACCCGTGGTGCTGGCCGGTGAGGGCCTCGTCTCACAGGCGCAGGCCGATATCAAGGGGCCCGACGGAAAATCGGTCGCGCAGACCAATCAAGGCCTTGCGCTGGTGGCCGCTGCGCCGATCAGCGACCAAAACGAGCGCACCATCGGTGCGATCTACGGCGGCATCCTGCTCAATCACGAATTCACGACGAACGGCTACTACGACCTGATCGACCAAGCGGCGCACTCGCTCGGCGGCGCGTCGGCAATCCTGGAAGGCAATGCGATCGTCGCGAGCACGATCATGCGGGCCGACGGCACGCGCGCCGTCGACGTGCAGGTGCCGGCAGCCGACGCGGTGTTGAAAAACGGGCAACCCTATACCGGCCCGGATACCGAAGGCGGTACGCAGTATCTCGTGCACATCGATCCGGTCCAGAGCGACCAAAACAAAACCATCGGCGCGCGTTGGTACGGCGTCCCGATGACGCAGATCACGAGCATCATCAACCACACGACGCAGACGCTCGTGCTGTGGGGATTGCTCGCGATGGTCATCGCCCTCGCACTCGCCATCCCGATCGTCCAAGCGATCTCGAATACGCTGGCCAAACGCAGCCAGCAGGTTCGTGCGGCGGCCAAAGAACTCGGTGTGGTGATCGTAGGGGCGGAAGTCTCGGGCGACCACATCGCGCAGACCAAAGTTGCGGTCGAGAAGAGCGGCGCCCTTATCGCGACCATCGAAGCGAGTGCGCCTTCGCCCGCGGTGACCGAACTGCGCTTGCTGAACGATGAGGTCTATTGTGACGTCATCGTGATCGACACGCTTTCGCAAGAGATGGGCGGCCGGATGCAACAAGCGGTGCACCGCGTCGCCGAGCTCAACGAAGTAGCGGGCGGCCTCAACGAACTGGTTACCGGGGAAAAGAATTAGCCGACTATGGCAGACGTCGTCTTGTTCTTCGCCAGCAACGCCGATACGATGATCGCCACCAAGGCGCTCAAAGATTCGGGCATTACCGCGAAAATGATTCCGAAACCCGCCAACGTGACGAGTTCGGCGAATCTCTGCCTGTCGATCGATGCAGGCGCGGTCGAACGCGCCAAGAGCGCGCTCGGCACCGCGGGCATCGCACTCGGAGGGGTCGTCTAAAAAGCGGCTAGCGGAGCGCGCGAGCGTCGGCGAGTTCGATGGTTTCGCGCGCTCCGCCGGCGCGTTCGACGATCAATCCGCCGCCGGTCGCAATCCCGATTGCCGTTGCCTCGAACGGTTCGCGTGCGCCGTCGAGCAGCAGACGATAGCGCCTGCCGGGAAGCCCGGCTGCGCGCTCCCAGACGCGCGCGATACGCTGCGGCATCGAGAGCGTCTCATTCCACGCATCGAACACCAGCAGCATTCGTTCGAGCAACGCCGCGCGATCGACCGGGACGATGTCGTCGCAGAATGCGGGCGGTGGATCGATCCCCGCACTCGCGCCGGGAATGCGATGCACGTTGATGCCGACGCCGGCGGCCACCCAGGCCCGGTCGCCGACGATTCGCGTCGCGCAGAGAATGCCGGCGACCTTGCGATCGCCGAGGAGCAGATCGTTGGGCCAATGCAGCGTGGTCGGCACGCCGCTCTCAAACAGGGCGCGCCGCACCGCGATGGCGACGGCATAGGGGACGATCCACAGGTCGGCGGTGGGGATCGCCCGGGGCAGAATCGTGGTAAAGAGCAGCGAGGTTCCCGGCTGGGCGACCCAGGATCGCCCTTTTCGGCCGCTGCCGCGATCTTGGGCCTCCGCCACGATCGTCAGGCCGAACCCCTCCGGGTCGCCCAGCAGCTCAGCCGCGTCGTCGTTGGTGCTCCCGGTGCGTTCAACGTAGCGAATCTTGGCGAAGGCGGTGCCCATGAGGTTCCGCGCAACCTGCGCGTAGGGATGATCCATACCTGCTTGTTACGGCCCGTGGCGCCCCGCGCCTGGGCGAGAGGCAAAGGGCCGCTATTGGCGTATTGCGCGGTGCTATGGCTATTGAAACCACCCTCTTACTCTGCAAACCCGATGCCGTTTCGCGCGGCTTGGTGGGCGAAATTATCGCGCGCCTCGAGCGCCGCGGCTACCTGATCGCGGCGATGAAGCTCGTGCAGCTTTCCGGCGACAAAGCTCGGGAGCATTACGCCGAACACAAAGACCGGCCGTTCTTCGGCGATTTGGTGAGCTTCATCACCAGCGCCCCGCTCGTGGCGCTTGCGGTTGAAGGCGAGAACGCGATCGACGGCTGCCGCCAGCTGATCGGTGCAACCGATCCGCTCAACGCCGCACCCGGCACGATGCGCGCCGATTTCGCACAGACGATCGGCCGCAACCTCGTGCACGGCAGCGACAGCAAAGCCAGCGCCGAACGCGAACTGAAGATCTTCTTCACCGAAGGCGAGTTCGTTTCGCGCAAGCACGATCTCGAGCGCTGGATCAAGGAATAGCCGATGTCGCTGGAATTGTTGCGCGGCGGCGGACGCCCGCTGATTGAGGGCGTCCACGCGCGCGAAGTGCTCGATTCGCGCGGCAACCCCACCATTGCCGTCACCGTCGCCACCAGCTTCGGCTCGGTGGAAGAAGCGATGGTGCCGTCGGGCGCTTCGACCGGCGCGCACGAAGCCGTCGAATTACGCGACGGCGATGCCAAACGTTACAACGGTAAAGGCGTTCGCAAAGCCGTTGCCGCCGTCAACGAAATCCTCGGCCCCGCATTAGAAGGGCTCGACGCGACCGCACAACGCGAGATCGACGAGCGCATGATCGAGCTCGACGGAACGCCGAACAAGGCGAACCTCGGTGCGAATGCGCTGCTCGGCGTCTCGCTCGCGGTCGCGCGTGCGGCTGCTTCCAGCCTATCGGTTCCGCTCTTCCGCTATCTGGGCGGCCCGTCGGCGGCGACGCTGCCGGTGCCGATGATGAACGTCATCAACGGCGGCAAACACGCCGAAGGCGCGCTGCAATTCCAGGAGTGCATGGTGATGCCGATCGGCGCCCCCACGCTTGCCGAAGCCATACGGTACGGCTCGGAGGTGTTTCACGCGCTCGGCAAACTGCTGCACGAACGCGGTTTTCCGACGCTCGTGGGCGACGAGGGCGGTTACGCTCCGCCGCTCGATTCTATCGACGAAGCGATGGCGTTGCTGTGCAGCGCGATCGAACGCGCGGGCTACAAGCCCGGTGCCGATATCGCGATTGCGCTCGATCCCGCATCGACGGAGTTCTTCCAAGACGGCCTCTACTACGCACACGACAAGCAACACGGGCTGACCGCCGAGCAAATGGTGGACTTGTATCGCGACTTGTGCGACCGCTACCCGATCGTTTCCATCGAGGACGGCTTCGCCGAAGACGACTGGAACGGCTGGTGCCGGATGACCGACGCGTTGGGCGACCGCGTACAGATCGTCGGCGACGACATCTTCGTGACCAACACGCAGCGCCTGGAACGCGGCATCAAGGAAGGCGTCGCCAATTCGATTCTGATCAAGGTCAACCAGATCGGCACGCTCACCGAGACGCTCGACGCCGTGGCCCTGGCGCAGAAGTCGGGCTATACCACGGTGATCTCGCATCGCTCGGGCGAGACCGAGGACACGAGCATCGCGGATATCGCCGTCGCGACCGGCGCCGGGCAGATCAAGACCGGGTCGCTCGCGCGCAGCGACCGGGTCGCGAAGTACAACCGGCTGATGGCCATCGAGGAGCAGCTCGGGCAGGCCGCTAGCTACCCGGGAGCCAAGGCATTCCGCCTCGCGGGCCCGTAGCTCAGCGGCAGAGCGGCCGGCTCATAACTGGTTGCGCGTAGGTT
>DATKQG010000109.1 GCA_035532835.1 Candidatus Dormiibacterota bacterium | reverse complement strand
AAGAACGAGGCTCCGAAGATGCCGCTACCGCCCCACGACACGTGCTCGTGGAAGTAGAGGTTGGTGTACTCGTATCCCTGGCCGCCCAGGAACATCGCGCCCAGGATGATCGTCGAGACCATGAACCCGACGTAACGATTGAAATTGCCGTGTTTCCAGTTCTCGAGTGCGTAATGCATCGTCGCGCCGGAACCGAACAGAATCACCGAGTTGAGCGCCGCGAACGCGACGTCGAGACGACTGATCCCCGGCGGCGGCCAGCCCTGCCCGCTATTACGCAGGTACAGGTAGGCGAAGATGAACGACGAGAAGAGCACGATGTCCGAAACCAGGAACAGCATGAATCCCTGGAGGCGCAGTTCGCGCGTCTCGACGTAGAGCTGGTCGACCTCGCCCACAGGCGCATGCGCGCCATGCGGGACGGTTGCTACTGCCACGTTGTCCGCTTCCTCTTAGTGGGCCCCGGCCAGCAACGGCGGGGGCGAATCGTTGAGTTCGTCGTCCAGTCCCTTGTACGGGAGCGGCTCCGAGAAGTCGTATGGCAGGCCATACACGCTCGGAATGTGCTTGAAGTTGTAGTAGTGCGGCGGCGAAGGGATCTGCCATTCGAGCGTGCGCGCGCCCCAGGGATTCGGCCCGGCTTTCTTGCCGTTGCGAATGCTCCAGATCACGTTGATGAAAAAGAGCAGAATGCCCAGCGTCATCACGAACGACGCGATCGATTCGAACTGGTTCCAGAACTGGAACTGCGGGTCGTACTCAGCGACGCGACGGGGCATTCCGAGAATACCCAGCGCGTGCATCGGCAAGAACGTCCCGTTAAAGCCGATCATGAATAACCAGAAATGCCACTTACCGAGCGTCTCGTTCAACATGCGGCCGCTCATCTTGGGGAACCAGTAGTACATACCGGCGAAGATGCCGGTCAAACTCCCGCCCACCAGCACGTAGTGGAAATGCGCGACCACGAAGTACGTGCCGTGCACGTGCAGATCGTACGGTACGGCCGCGAGGAAGACGCCCGAGAGCCCACCTAGGGTGAACAGTGTGATGAATCCGAGCGCGAACAGCATCGCGGTCGTGAAGTGAATCTTGCCGCCCCACAGAGTCGCGACCCACGAGAAGATCTTCACCCCGGTCGGAACCGCGATGACGAACGTCATGATCATGAACGGAAGCTGCAGATACGGTGCCAGGCCCGAGGTGAACATATGGTGAGCCCAGACCATGAAGCCGGCCAGCGCGATCGCCATCGACGAGAACGCGATCATCTTATAGCCGAAGATCGGCTTGCGCGTGAACGTTGGCAGAATATCGGAGATCATCCCGAAGACCGGTAAGATCATGATGTAGACGGCCGGATGCGAGTAGAACCAGAACATGTGCTGCCAGAGAATCGGCGACCCGCCCTTGGTCGGGTCGAAGAACGGCACGCCGAACTGACGCTCCATGAAGAGCGCGGCCAGCGCGGCGGCGAGAGCGGTCGTCGCGACCATCAGCAGCGGCGCGGTTGCGAACTGGCCCCAACAGAAGAGCGGCATCCGTGTGAACGTCATTCCGGGCGCGCGCATTTTCAGCATCGTCACCAAGAAGTTGATCCCGGTAAGCGTAGAGCTGACACCGACCAAGAAAATCGCGGCGCACCACATCGAGGTTCCGGCACCGCCTTGCAGCGACATCGGCGGATACTCCGTCCAGCCTGCCACCGGCGCGCCCATCAGGAACGACGAGAACAGCATGAGGCCGGCGACCGGAAAGATCCAGAAGCTCAGCATGTTCAGCCACGGAAAGGCCACGTCTCGCGCGCCGATTTGGAGCGGAAAGACGAAGTTGCCGAACCCGCCGGTCGCGATCGGAATAATCACCAGCCACACCATCGCCGAGCCGTGAATCGAGTAGATCTCGTTATAGGTGTCGTTGCTCACGACGCCGCCGTTCGCATGCATCAACTGCGCGCGGATGATCTCCGCGAGCAATCCCGCCAACACGAAGAAGACGAAGCCGGTGACGAGGTACTGTATGCCGATGATCTTGTGATCGATCGAAAAAACGTACCGCCTGAGAAAGCCCTGGGGCTCCGGATGAATGTGGTCGGCGATCCCGCCGCCTGGATGTACCGCTGCTACTGCCATGTCTATTGATGAACTCCCGTCGTCTGACGAGCTCCAGAAGTGATCGTTACTTTAACGAGCCGAGGTATGCGACCAAGTTTGCGATGTCCTTATCGGAGAGGCCGTTGGCCGTCTGGTTCGGCATCGCGACAGGGTAGTCGCCTTTATATCCGTTCTGCAAGATCTTCGCGACGTCGGCCGGATTTGCCGGAGCGCCGTCGACCAAATTCGGATGTTTCGGATCGTCCAGAATACCTTTGAGACCCGGGCCCACGATCTTCTGATCGAATGGCCCGACCGCGTGACATCCCGAACACTTGGTTGCAAAGAGCGCTTGCCCGGCCTTCGGGTCGCCGCCTGCGAGCGCGACGGCTCCGCCGCCGGCCTTCGGCAACGCGTCCGAAACGTTGGCGTTCTTTTGCTGCCAACCGTGGTACCACGCTTCCCATTTCGCTTTGGACTCGACCACCACGATCTGCTGGTTCATTTCCGCATGCTGGGTTCCGCAGAATTCGGTGCAGATGATTTTATAGGTCCCGGGAAGCGTCGGCGTAAAGCGCAGGGTGTTGATCAGCCCGGGCACCATATCGGCTTTCAGGCGAAACGCCGGCACCCAAAACGAGTGGATGACGTCGGCCGACGTGACGTTGAGCGTCACGGGTTCGTTCACCGGCAAATGCATCGCGTCGGTGATCTCGCCGTGCACCTGCGGGTAGCGGAACGTGTAATACCACTGGTGGCCGATCGATTCCACGACCAGACCGTTGTTCGGCTGAATCTGAATCTGGTACCAAATTTTGACGCTCAGCGCCGAGAGCACGATGACGAGGATCGCCGGGATAATCGTCCACCACAGCTCCAGGCCGTGATGATCGTGGATCTGCACGCCGATGGCGCCCGCCGCATCGCTCTTCTTCGCCCGGAAAGTAAACGAAAAGTAGAGCAAGTATCCGAAGACGGCGATAAATAGCACCGACGCGACCGCGGCCATAAATTTGAAGAGCTCGTCGATCTCCTCGGCCGGCCTGGCAGCTTCAGGCAGCCAGCTTGACACCGGCGCATAGTACCAATAGGCGACCGCAGCGATCGACAGTACCGCGAATACCGCCGTAATAATCCAGAAGCCCCGCTCTAAACGGACAACCGGCTCTCTCTTCTCAACCAAGGAAAACTCTCTCTCCTAAACCCCGAGCTCTCTGTACTATAGGTAGATACGGCCCGCGCTCGCATCGACTTTAGCGGGTTCTCCATTTATCCATCGGGCCGGAAAACTCCCGGACGAGCCAATCGATATTCGTGATAGCGGTTCCGACCACGACCGCGTCTGCACCCGCTTCGAGTGCGGCGACGGCCTGTTCCGGTGTGTGGACGCCTCCCTCGCATATCACGAAAGACTCAAGTTCGCGCATCTCCGCGACGAGATCGAGAGCGGGCAACCGGCGCCCTTCCGTCTCCCGGGTGTATCCGCATAGGGTCGAGGCGACGATCTGCGCGCCCGCAGCCTGGGCGCAGAGCGCATCCGCGGCGGTTGCGCAGTCGGCCATCGCAAGTTTTTCGGCGTCGAGAATCGTTGCGACGATGCCCTCCATCGTCGCTTGTTCGGGCCGCGTTCGAGCAGTTGCATCGAAGGCCACGACGTCGGCGCCGCAAGCGAGCAAGCTGCGAACTTCTCGTTCGGTCGGCGTAATGTAGGGCTCGAACCCGTCGTATGCGCGCTTGATCAGCCCGATAATCGGCGCATCGACGCGCTCCCGCACCGCGCTCACGTTCCGTACGCCCTGAACGCGCACCCCGACCGCACCGTTCGCAACGGCCGCCGCCGCCATCGCGGCGATGACCGCCGGCTCGTCGATCGCCGATCCCGGCCACGCTTGCACCGAAACGATCAACCCGCCTCGGATCCGTTCGAGCACGCTCACGCGGGCCTCACCTCGCGAACGCCGAGCCCGCCGCGCGCATATGCCAGAAGCAGCGCTCCGATTGCGGGTTCGTAGCGAGCCGGCGCGATGTCGATAGAGGGTCTCACCCCGCCGAGCTCCTGCGCCACCGCTTCCCGATAAGCTCGGCTTGTGAAGAGGCCGCCGGCGAACGCCACGCGCCGGGGCACGGAGGGATGGGCATCCAAAGCCGCGCGCACCAAATCCGCCAGCGCGCGCGCGCCGCGCGCCGCGAGCGGGGCCCATCGGGGGTCGTCGATCGTGCGCTGGGCGTATCGGGCGAGCGCGCTGCGCGAAATCGCCCCGCCGTAAAAGCCTCGTGCCAGTTCCCGCAACGAATCACAACCGAAGGTGTCCAGGAGCGCTTGCGTGCGGGCGTCATCTTGGGCGGACGTCCCGTCTACCCCGCGCATGCTCTCCGCGACCGCCTCGCGCGCCAACCAAAAAGCGCTGCCCTCATCGCCGAAGAGGTAGCCCCACCCGCCGTACGTCGCGCCCGGCGCTGCGCCGTCGCCGAGGTACACGACCGACCCGGTGCCGGCGATCACGACCGCGCCTCCTGCGCCGCAGAAAGCGCCCGCGTGCGCGATCGGGGCGTCGTGCATCAAGTGCAGCGACCGCGACGGAAGATCGGGAGCCAAACCGACAACACGGCCTTCGTAGCCGCTGATCCCCGCGACGATTTCGGCAAAATCCGCATCCCGGGGCAAGCCGGCCGACTCCAGCGCGGCTGCGAGGGCCGCTGCGAGCGCGTCGCGCAGCCGCGGCGAATCCGCCGCCTGCCCGACCTCGTCGGCCGGCCCGGCCACCCCGCGCCCCAGCACGCGGCCGTTCCGGTCGCCGATGGCTGCAACCGTCGAGCTTTGGCCGCCGTCGATCCCCGCGAAAAGGTCGCTCACGGCCGCTGGAGGAGCGTCCGTGCGAAGTCGTTGGCCGCGATCTCGCGCAGCTTGCGTTCGGGTAGACGCTCCACTTCGCCGATGTGTTCGCGATGGTGATAGAGTTCGTGTCCAACCGAGAACGCGAGAAACTCGCCGAGCTCCGGTATGCCGAGTTGCTCCGCAACCCGAATGTTGATGCGAATAACCGACCGCTGCGGATCGTACTCCGAGCGCAACTCATCGACGCCCCAGTCGCCGAGGTCCGCGAATTGTATCTCGACGCCGTATTCGCGAGCGAGCCGTAGAGCCGTATTCAAGGTTGCGTTGTTCTCCGTAAGTCGACACCGTCCGCGACGAGCCGTTCGCGCAAGCTTTCAGGCGCGACGTCCCCGACGCGAATGCCGCGTTCATTCGCGAGCGCCGCCGCGGTTCCGGCCGCCTGCCCGAGCGTCATGACGGTCGGCGTCAGCCGCGTCGAAGCCAACGCCTCGTGCGTCGTCGAGATGCAACGCCCGGCAACCACCAACTGCTCGCGATTGATCGGAAGCAAACAGCGGTATGGAATTTCATATGCCGCGCCGGGCTCGAGCCGCTGCGTGCTGGTGCCGCTGCCGGTGGGGTTGTGGATGTCGATCGGGTAGGCGCTGCGCGCCACCGCGTCTTCGAAATGCCGCCCTTGAAGGACGTCTTGCGCCGTAAGCGTGTATCGTCCGACGATTCTGCGCGACTCGCGAATTCCAACCTGCGCGCCCGTCCCCGCGATGCGTGCGTGTTCGAAGCCGGGAACGCGTTCTTTAAAGAAGCGCAGCAACTGCATCACCTGCAATCGCGCCGCCACCTCCGCCCGCGTGAGATCGTCGGGATCGAGCGGGTCGATATCGGTCACGCGCGTCATATTGACGGTCACTTCGTCGGGATACGGAGAAATGAAAAACGAGACGAGTTCGCGCGGAATATCGACCATGCCGTCGTCGACCGCCTGTTGCCATAGAGCGTAGAGCCCCGCCACGGCCGTCAGCGCCGGCGCCGTGCGTTCGTGGGCTTTGAGCGTGGTACGCATTTGATCCGGATGCATGCGAACGTAGGTAGCGGTCTTGGTGAGATCGACGTGACTCAAGCGCAGCATCAGGCTGGCGGGCTGGACGCGGCCGCGTTCGTCGCCTTGCTGCGTCGGGACCCCGGCGCTCGCGGCAACGTAGGCATCCGCCGTCGCGTCGACGATCGTCCGCGCGCGATAGGTACGCCCGCCGCCGACGGTCGCAAAACTGGCCCCAACCACGCGATCGTCGTCAACGATCGCCGCCAAGAACCAGGCGTGCAGCAGCAGATCGACGCCGGCCTCCTGCATCATTTCAAAGAGGAGCGCCTTGTGTATCTCGGGATCGAACGGCGTGATCGTCGGCACGTAGTCCGACGAATCGTGCAGGTGCCCGGGTGAGCCGCCCTTTCGGATGAGCCGCTCGACGATCTCTTGCGCGATCCCGCCAACGATGCGCTCGGTGCCCGAATGGAACGTCATCCACGGGCCCACCATCGCCGCGGTCGCGGTACCACCAAGAAACCCGTAACGCTCGACGAGCATCGTGCGCGCCCCATGGCGCGCGGCCGAGATCGCTGCCGCACAGCCGGCGTTACCGCCGCCGACGACGAGCACATCGTACTCGTGCATGTTGCGCGCACTTCGTCGGCTTGCTCGGAAGGCCATTTCCGCAGATCGCGCAATCAGCGTTTCTCATGGCGACAATCTCCGATGACGACCGTTCCTGGGCGATCTACGCCAATGCCGCAGGACTCCTCGTTTTTACGAACGTTCCGTATGCGAACCTCATTGCGACGCTGTTGATCTGGCTGCGCGTAAAACGCTCGGACGGGATGCCTTTCGCTCGCACGCATGCCGCCGCGGCTTTCAATTTCCAAGCGACGTACTCACTCGTCGTCACGGCCGGCTCGATCGCGATGCTCGGGCTGTTTTTAGGGCACCGCGATACGTTCGAAGCTTCCGCACTCGATCGAGCCTGGCTTCTACGTGGGCTCGCGCTCTACGCGATCCTCACACTCGCCAACGTCGTTCTTTCGATCATCGGCGCCATCGCCGCGAGCGATGTGCGCCCCGCCCGCTATTTTGTCGCCATCCCGTTCGTCACCGCACCGCGGTAGAGGAGCACGACGATGTCGTTTTACGCGCGCTCGGCCCCCTTCTACGATGCGCTCTACCGGGCACAGGGAAAAGATTATGCCGCCGAAGCCGCTCGCATCGACGACATCCTCGCCGCCCGCCACCGCGCTCGCGGCAGCGAGTTGCTCGACGTTGGCTGTGGCACGGGCGGCCATCTCGAACATCTGCGGGCGTGGTATGCCTGCCAGGGTCTGGATGCCGATCACTCGATGCTCGACATCGCGCGCCGGCGCTGCCCCGACGTGCTGCTGCATCTCGGCGACATGATCAGCTTCAATCTCGAGCGGCGCTTCGATGCCGTCGTGTGTTTGTTCAGCGCGATCGGCTACGTCCCCAACGCGGCGCGCCTCGACCAGACCCTGGCGACGTTTGCACGGCATCTGCGCCCGGGCGGCGTCGCGATCGTCGAGCCGTGGGTGACCCCCGACCGATGGATCGACGGGCACCTCGACGCGCTCTTTGCCGACGAGCCCGCGCTCAAGGTCGCCCGCATGTCGGTAAGCCGCCGCGACGGCAACGTCTCGATCCTCAACTTCCATTACATGATCGCGCAGAGCGACGGCGTGCGCACG
>DATKQG010000108.1 GCA_035532835.1 Candidatus Dormiibacterota bacterium | reverse complement strand
AGCCGCACTCGATGCCGCACGGAAAATCTTGCATAGCTTCGACCAACCGTTCACGATCGACGGGCATCGGATCGCCATTAGCGCAAGCATTGGCGTCGCCACGTTTCCGCGCTGCGCGAATACGCCGAGCGACCTCATCGATCGAGCCGATCGCGAGATGTATGCGGTAAAGCGCAACGGCGGTCGCGGCGTGAAGCTCGCCAACGGCACTCCCGACCGTTTTCAGAAGGAAACGCCGGAACCAACGGCCGAGAACGCAGCGTGCGCAGCCCCCTCTTCACCGGCCCGGCATCGCTTCGTGACCCACGCGAGCACCTGGCCTTCGGGCTAACCCTGCTCTTCGCGCTGCCCGCTGCCGCCGGCCTCGGGCTCTTTCTGCACGAGTCGGTCGGCCTCTCGCAAGTAGCGCTCTTTATCGTGATCGCGATGGTCTACGTGACGCTCGCGCGCGGACGACTCTTGGGATCGAGCGTACGCACTCATGCCGCACAATATCCGCGCGTCTTTTCCATTGTGAAGCGCGCCTGCGCCGCGCTCGAAATTCCCATGCCGCTCGTCTTCGTACGCGACGACCAATTCGTGCCGGTCGCGGCGCTCGGTTTCGGCGAGCCCTACTCGCTTGTGATCTCGAGCAATTGGATCGAGCAATTCTCCGACGATGAATTAGCATTCGTCGTCGGGCGCGAGCTCGGACATATCGCGGCGGGCCATACCCGCTTTCTCTCGTTGCTCAGCGTCAACGGTAAAGAAAATCCAATCGTCGCGCTCGTCTTCGGCGCGTGGCTACGCCGCTGCGACCTCACGTGCGACAAGGTCGGGCTGCTGGTGTGCGGATCGCTCGATGCGGCCGCGCGTGCGATCATCGTTAGCGCGTTCCACCACTTCGGGCGTCAGATCGATGCGACGCAGTTTGCCGAACAAGCCACGGAGATCAAGAACGACGCCGTCTTACGCTGGGGCGAATGGCTCGGCTCGGAACCATATGCGACCAAACGCATCGAATGGATGCGTCGCTTCATCGGAACCCAAGCCTATGCGCTGGCCGAAGAGTGGTTTTTACGCGACGTTGCCGGCGAACCGCTGCCGGCGCCGGGGACGACCCGCGTGATCCCCGCCGATTGCCCCGGCTGGTGGCGCCGATTCTTCGCGCTTTCCGTCGACGTGATTCTCGTCAGCGCGCTGATCGGTTCGCTGCATCCATTCATCGTCCGCGACGGGAAGAGCGTCTCGGCGGCGGTGGCTCCCATCTCCATCACGAAAACGGCGGCACCGGCGAATAGCAAGACGTCATCGTCTGAGGCTGAAACGATCGAACTCCCGAACGGTACGAAGATCACGATTCCTCGCGATGGTGGGCGAAGCAGCGATACGATCCGTAACCTCGTCGCAGAGGCGGCCGCAGCGACGGTGGCATTCGCTTCGCTGTGGATCGCTCTATACTTCGTGCTGCTGGTCTCCACGGCCGGGCAAACGTTCGGCATGATGATCGCCGGCTTGCGTGTCGTCACCGTTGATTACCGCCACCCGGGCATCTTCAGGACGCTGCTGCGCTATCTGTTCGTCGCGATCGGCCCGCTTTTCGTCGTGGTCGCGTTCTTGAGCCCATTTTCGCGTCGCATCATGCTCCACGATCGCATTTCCGGCACGCGGTTGATCACGAGCGAACGAGTGATGGCACGCGTCGGCGTTATGCCAGCATAGCACCGATCTGCAGAGCGTTCCCGAGGCGATTGACGTAGTTGTAAAAGCCGATCGTCGCGACGATCTCGACGCATTCGCCCGCATCGAAGTGCGCCCGTAAGTCGCTCCATAAATTATCCGGCAGTGCGCGCGGTTCGCGGGTGAGCGATACGGCGGCGGCTAGCGCCGCCCGCTCCGCTGCATCGAAGTGCGGGCTGCGCGCGTAGTCGCCCAGATCGTCCAGCGTCGCGCGGTCGATGCCGAGCCGTTCGGCCAAATCCTCGTGGCAGCTCGTGCAGTAATCGCACGCATTCAACCACGATACCATCAGCGCGCAGAGCTCCTTGATGCGCTTAGAAACGCTGCCCGACCCCGCGAGGGCGTCGGCGTGTCGCACCAGCGTCCGGGCGATCTCCGGGCGCTCGCTCAATACCGAAACGAGCGGCCCGTATGGGCCGCTCGCAGCGTCGTGCGTGCTCTGCGGAAGCCGCGGCACTATCCGGCGCCTTGGGAGAGTTGCCGGAAGCCCGCGTCGTCGCGCATGGCATCGTAGCGCGGATCGTTGGCGATCGCGGTCCAACTGATGCTTCCATGCACGCGGCGCAACCACGAGAAGGCGATCCGACGCTCGCCGATCGCGTTGAGCGCGATCGCGAGATCGGCCGGGTCCACGTTACGGTCGTGGCCGATCGCGTACGCCAGCTCCGAACGCGCCCGCGTCAATTGATGTTCTTCGGCGTAGGCGTGCGCCAGTAGGGCTGCGGCTTCCGCCCGACAGTCCGCGCATGAGGCTCCGAAGCGCTCGAAGGCAACGACCGCGCGCGCGTAACGACGTTGAGCTTCGTACGCTAGGCCGATCGTCTGATAGACGTCCCAGCGATGAGGATCGAGATCGAGGGTCTGGCGCGAGTACGCGATGGCCTCGTTATAGCGCCGGTCGAGATACGCCGCCGAGCCTAGCCACGCCGTCGTCGCGACCGAGAGCGGGTCGAGGTCGGCGGCCGTCTTCAGTTCGCGAAACGCGGCCGGCAAGTGGCCGCTGCGCAGCAGCGCGATGCCGTACCACTCGTGCGCCGGACCGTACGACGGAGCCAGCGCGAGCGCGTGCCGCAGGCCTTGCAGCGCCTGCGTCCACTTCCCCTGGCGCATCGCGATGAACCCGAGCGCCGCATAGGCCTCTCCGCTATCGGCGTCGAGCGCCAGCGCTTTGCCCGCGTAGGCACGAGCGCGGTTGAGATAGACGCCGGACGCGAGCGGCCCGTAGTGATAGTCGCTCATCGTCGCGTTGGCCTCGGCTAACGCCGCGTACCCGCTCGCATCGTGCGGATCCGCATCGATCACCTGCGCAAAGTACGCGAGGCTTTTTTCGACGCCGCCGCGCGTGCGCAAATTCCAATAGTACCGGCCGATCGCATAGAGTCGTGCGCCGGAACTCGAGAGTTGCGGCCGCGCCGGCTGCCGAGCGACCGCGGACGTGACCAGTACCCCGACGGCAACGATCGCAACGATGGCTATCGCGGCGAGCGCCAAAATGGCGCGGGACGGCAGCCGGCCTCGCCGAGCCGGCTCGATCGCGGCAACCCTCGGCGCCACGGCTTCGGAGCATTCCACAAGGCGCACCGATGCGACGAATCGGTAGCCGCGGCGCGGCACGGTCTCGATCGGATCGACCGCGCAGTGCGGCTTAAGGGTCTTGCGCAACACGTAGATATTCTGTGCGAGGTTGGCTTCTTCGACGAATCCTTCGGGCCAGATTCGGTCGAGCAACGCGGTCTTGGCAAGGACTTCGCCCGGATGTTCGATTAATGCAAGCAGGGTTTCGACCACCTTCGGGCCGAGTGCCACCGGAGCGCCCTCATGCAACAGCAACAGCTGCTCGGCGTCGAGTTGGAACGGGCCGAACTCGTAGAGACTCATCGCACGCAATCCTTGTCAGCCAAGAAACTTTTGATTCGAATTTCAAGACGCTCGCGACCGTTTCGAGGGATGCTCGAACCTGTGTTCGTTCGACGTCTCCTACTAACGATCTGTACGGCCATCGCGGCGGCAAGTTTCGCTCTTGCGGCCCCGGCTGCCGTACCCGCCACTCTTTCGTTCTCGATAGCCAAGGCTCCCCATCCGCTCGCCTTGGACCCGACCCTCTCGGACCCGGCCTGGCAGGCAGGCAAGGTGCCCGAACCCGGGCCTTGGGAGAACATCACCCGCCGGGCCCCGGCCGCGCACGCCACCATCGCGTACCTGCTCTACGACGAGCACAACCTCTATATCGGTTTCGAAGCCGAGCAGAGTGGAACGCCGATCGTCGCCACGCAGAGCACCAACGACGTGGGTTTCGGCTTGGACGATTTCGTGGGCGTGGGCATCGATACCGGGAGCGGCGGCAGCCAAACCTACTATTTCGAAACCACGCCCGCCGGCGTGCGCTACCAGCAGGCGAGCGAGAACGCCCGGTACCGTCCGCGCTGGCGGGCCGCCGCCACGCGGAAGGGCGGCAATTGGAGCGCCGTCATGATCGTTCCGCTGCGCGTCTTGCGAACGTCGCAGGGCACGCAGTCCTGGCACGTCAATTTCGTCCGCGGCGTGGCGGCGGTAGCCGAGCATTATACCTGGGCCTATGCCGGGTTGATGCAGGACGGCGGCAACGGATGGCCCACGTTCGCCGACGAGCAGTTCTGGCCGAAGGTCGAGGGCATCAAGCTCGGCCTGGACACCGCCAACCGCCCCAAACCCCGAGCCGAGATTTACGGGCTGGAGAGCCTCGGCAACGATCGCAACCTCTTCCAACAGGCCGACGGCTCCTTTCTGCCCCAACGCGTGCGGCCGTTGGGCGTGGACGTAAGCTATCCCGTGACGCCGACCATCAATTTCGTCGGCACACTCGACCCCGATTTCTCCAACGTGGAGATCGACCAACAGACCATCGCACCCCAAGAATTCCGGCGTCAGCTGCAAGAGTACCGTCCGTTCTTCTCGCAAGGCGCCGCCTTCATCAATCCGGCGATCGATCCGTATTCTAACTTCAACGGCCCCGAAAATTTGGTCTTTTACTCTCCCGGCGTCGGGCCGTTCGATCGCGGCGAAAAGCTCGAGGGAACCTTCGGAAAGCAGTCGTTTGGCGTCCTGAATTTTCGCGGCTACGACCAAACCAGCGGCAACACGTTCGACGACATCGCCTACGGCTACAAGCATGCGCTGCAGGACCAGACCTTCGCGTACTACACCGACGGCGTCTTCGCGCACCACAGCGTAGCCGGAAGCGACGCGACGGTGGAGTACGGCGTGAAAGGGCGCAACCTCCATAACGGCTTCGTGTACAATTTCAACGGCGCGTTCGAACGAGGCACGTGGGTGCCGGGCGGCATCGCGCATAGCGCCGACGCCTTTCTCGACGTGCACAAGACCTATCACGAAACGCTGTTCGGCTACGTCGATATCTCGCCGAATTACAATCCGATCGACGGCTTTACGAGCAATTCGGATATCCACGGCTTTCAGGGCTTTCAGGCCTTCAACGGGAGCACTCGCTTTGCGAAATCGTGGAATATCTTCCTGGTCGGCGACCGCTTCTTCGATCGCTCCGGAGCCCTCCACGAAGTGGACTCGAGCGCGACCTTGAGCGCGACCTTCAACAACGGGTTTTCGATCGATGGTGCGGGCACGTCCGTCGGACTGCTTCGCAGCTACGATGTGACCGCGAAGAACGATTGCACGGGCCCAACGGTCGGACGCTCGTCGTTTACGGGTTTTCCGTGTTATCGCAACGGTGAGACCGACCCGTTCAATCTCGCCTTCATCCCGATCGGCTATCGCGACGGTACGCCCACACCGATCGACGTCAGCGCGCAATGGGGCAATTTCTACCCGAACTACGTGCACCTGTATACCGCGACGACATCGCATCCCATTGGGAAGCGCCTCACGCTGGGCCTGGAGTACGACGGGACGTTTCAGCGCACTCTGGCTACCGGAGCTGTGGATTCGCAGTGGTTGCGACGCATCTCGCTGGGCATCGACACGGGCCGTAACAGCAACTTTACGCTCTCGCTGCGAGACATCAACGGACTGGGCGGGTTTGCGGCACAACAAGGCCTCAACGTGGCGGCAGGTTACCACATCGCCCTGCCTTCGGGAGACCTCTACATCAATTATGGCACTCCCGCGGCAAGTTATACGCTGGAGCGCTTCATCGTAAAATACGTTTTCCGAGCGGGCGCCGACGCGGGAACCTAATACGGGTACGCAAGACCGCCGCGCTATAACGCTTTAGGCAACGACGACGCGGCTTTTCGTCTGAAACAAAAAGCATAGAGGCCCGGTAAAGGCGTGTGTAGAGTTAAGCACGCAGGCACAACTCGTGCCAACAAAAAGGAACATTTTCGTGAGTACCGTCGTTGAACCAATCGTGGAATCTCAACCCGAAGAAGCGCGCCCCGTCATTTCGTTCACCCAAGTGATCGAGTCGGTTTCGGGGAGCGGCTCTTTCGCCGGATGGGGTCCTAACGTCACCGGTTCCAGCTCGATCGTTCGCTGGAACTAGTCGCGCCATAGCTTTCATCCGTGCGAAACGCGCACGAGATGAATTGGGGCGGCGGCGTCCTCCACCGACGCCGCCCCGACACCCCTACCCCATAGAGTGCAGCAAGTCAAAAGGGGATGGCCGATGGCCATCCCCTTTTGATTTTGCTTTAACGCGGCTATGTAAAATAAGGCGGCTACGCGAGATATGGTTCGTACGGAAGCACGGGCGCTAAAATGCGATTCATCTCTTCGAAGATGGCCGGATCGAGGCTCAAATCGCCGGCCTTGACGTTATCGTCGATGTGCGCGAGCTTAGTCGCGCCGACGATCGCGCTCGTGACGGCGGCCTCCCGAAGCACCCACGCCAACGCGAGTTGCACCATCGAAACCTCTGCCTGCTTAGCGAGCGGCACCAATCGTTGTACCGCGTCGAGCACCGGTTGCGTAAAATAGGTATCCATCATATCGGCGCTAGCCCCAGCCGCGCGCGTCCCCGCCGGAGGATGCTTGGCGTCGAGATATTTTCCCGAGAGGATGCCCATGGCGATCGGGGACCACACGACGTTCCCCAAACCGTACGCTTCGCATGTCGGAAGCACGCGGTCTTCGATGCGGCGCCACAGCGCGCTGTATTGCGGTTGATTGCTGATCGGTACGGCCCATCCGCGCGCGCGACAGAGCGTTACCGCTGCGGCGATCTGATCGGCATTCCACTCCGAGGTACCCCAATAGAGAATCTTCCCGTCGCGCACCAGATCGTTCATCATCTGGGCGGTCTCTTCCAGCGGAGTAGTTTCGTCGTAGCGATGGCATTGGTAGAGATCGATGTAGTCGACGCGCAGCCGATGCAACGAACGATCGATTTGGTCGCGGATGTGCTTACGCGATAACCCGCGCTCGTTCACCGTATCGCCCATGGGAAAATACACTTTGGTTGCGAGCACCAACGCATCGCGATTGAGCTCTTGCAAAATCGGGCCGAGCACCTCTTCGGCGGCACCGCGCGCGTAGACGTTGGCCGTATCGATGAAGTTGACTCCCTGTTCCCAAGCGCGCAGAACGCACGCGCGCGTGGTATCGCGATCGACGCTGTTGCCGAAGGTCAACCAAGAGCCCAAGCCGATGACGGAGAGTTTGAGGCCGGAGTGGCCGAGCGTACGATATTGCATGTCGATTACTGCGGCGCAAAGACGCGGAGCGCCTTCGGCAGCACCTCGAAGAGTGCCGGGGTGAAACCGGCCGGTTCCCCATCGGCAACGATGTGATGCGGATGCCTGGTTTCGATGCGAAAACGCGCGGAACGAAGCGTCCGCAAGCCCGGTACCGCGTGCGGTTTTCCTTGAATCATCGCGTACGCAATCGGGAAGGCTTCGAGCGCGGTGTCAATTTCGACGCTGTAGAGATCGAGCCACCCGTCGTCGATCGCCGCCGCCTCGACCGAGACCAGCCCTCCAAAACGATGGCTGTTCGCGATCGTGAGCTGGATCGTCCTAAAGCGTTCGCAGCGATCGCGATCGTCGTAGGCGAGCACGTGGATCGGCCGCGCGTGGCGAAAGGCTTGAAACGCCGTGCCCAGCACGCCGACGAAACCGAAGCGCTGCTTAAGCTCGGGCGTCTGCAGGCGGGTAATGCGGCTCGATATACCGATGCTCGCCTCGTTGACGAAATACGCTCCGTTGACGCGTCCGATATCGATCCTGCGTTCGTGCCCGCTCGCGATGAGGTGGATCGCGCCTTCGATATCGAGTGGAATTCCCAACGTGCGCGCGAGTTCGTTGAAGGTGCCCAGCGGAACGATGCCCAGCGGGACGCCTCGCTCGATGGCCGTCGCAATCAGTCCGGCGGCGGTTCCGTCGCCGCCGGCGCCGATAACGCAATCAAAGCCGCCAGTTCGCAACGCCCCATCGCCTTCAACGACGTCGACGCCGTGAACGGCAAGTGCTTCGCGTACGTTATCGGCTAGCGTACGGCCGCGCCGGGAACGTTCGTTAATCGCCAAGTAGGCGCGCATTGCCGGCACCTTGCACGCGAGGGTCGGCGCACCTGCGCGCGCGCCCTCGCGGCTATACCGAAACGAGTTCGCCTCGCTCCGAGCGCGTCTGTACCGCCCCCGACGACGAGCGCGGCAACAACTCCACTTTTAACCAGCCGTCTTGGTGATTGGCGAATGCGCGATACGCGTCGATCGCACCATCCAAGCCGATTTTTTGCGACAGGATACGCGAGGGACGCACGGTGCCCGCCTCCACGGCTCGAAGCGCCTTGGGCAAATAGCGGCGGTGCGGGCAATCCCCCATGCGAAGCGTCAAATTCTTACCCATCGCCATGCCGATGGGAAATTGCATCATCGTCGGCGGATACACGCCGATAATCGCGACGTGCCCCGCCTTGGCAACCATGCCGACCGCAAACTCCAGGGCAGCTCCGGGCGCGGCTCCGGGCTTAAAGCCCGCATCGCTCTTCGGGCGTTCCTTTTGCGCGTCGATTCCAACCGCATCGATGACGCAGTCGACACCTACGCCGTTCGTAAGATCCAGTACCGTTTGGATCGCATCTTCCCGGGCGAAGTCGACCGTCTCGGCGCCCTGACGACGCGCCGATTCCAGTCGCGACGGTTCGCAATCCACCGCAATGATGCGGCCCGCGTCGAGGATTTTCGCCGATGCCACTACGAATTGCCCGACCGGCCCGCAGCCCAACACGGCGACGGTGTGACCCGGCTTGATCGACGCCATCTCCGCGCCGAAGTATGCCGTGGTAAAGATGTCCGAGAGCAAAATCGCGTCGTCGTCGCCGATGTCGTCGGGGATCTTAACCGGGCCGACGTTGGCGAACGGAACGCGCGCGTATTCGGCTTGCAAGCCGGCGAATCCGCCGCTGCCTTTCGGGCCGCCGAAGAACGCCGTCGCCTTGGGATTTTGCTTGTTAGCCACATCGCATTTTGAATAGTAAGACGCGCGACAGTACACGCAGTTACCGCAAGCAATCGTC